>NZ_JBHYYB010000095.1:0-35094 GCF_042752535.1 Kitasatospora sp. NPDC059327
TGGTCGACGGGGGGTGACGGGCGGTCGGCGGGTTGTGCGGGGAAGGTGGTCCGGTGACCTGGCCCGGGGTGGCCCGCACCACAGCCCTCACCCGTTGCGGAGCGGTAATGTACGCACGGTGACGAAGTCAGGCCCCACAGCACCCCCGCGCACACCTCCGAGGGGCCGGCGGCATTTCGGTGGTGGCCGTCATGATCCGTGAGTGACCGGCTCTGACCGCACGTTCTGGCACGGATCTGGCACGGGCCCACGGCATCCGGTCCATCTAACGGACGACTGGTCCCCTCCCGGCTCGCCAGTCGTTGATCCGCTTTCTGATGCTCGGGACCATGGGCAGGCCGTCCACATCGGCCGGCTCGAACCATGCGACCTCGAACGACTCGTCGGACACACGGAGGTCTCCGCCCACGGGCCGGGCCAGTAGGCAGATGGAGAACTCCCGGCGCACTTCGCCGTCGTCGTAGGAAAAGACGTGGCCGGGGTTGGTGTAGGTCCCCACGATGCCCGTGATCTCCACGTCGATGCCGGTCTCTTCGACGGTCTCCCGGATGCCGCACCCTGCCAGTGATTCGCCCAGCTCCATCTTCCCGCCGGGTAGTGCCCACATCCCGTTGTCGCTGCGCCGTTGGAGCAGGACACGGCCGTACTGGTCCACCACGACCACCGAGGCGGCGGGGACGAGGCTGTTGGGCTTCGGTGCGTTCGGGTCGTCCTCGTAGTCACGCCTGGCCATGGTGTGCTGCCTCCCAGATGTTGCGCCCGCGACTCCAGAGCTCTTCCACGTGATCGGCGAACCGGTCGAACATGCCGTCGTGCTGGGCTCACTCATCGTCACGGCGATGCGGGTGGACAGGGTGAGCGGGACGCCTTCCTCGGCCTCGCGGGCCCGGGTGACCGGGCTGTCCGGATCGCCGATCAGGAACCTGACCCGGCAACCGGTCTGAACCTTCCGGCGGAGCGCGCCGGCCAGGTTCGCCTGTTCCAGCCACAGGAAGTAGTTGGTGTATCCCGCGAAGGTCAGCTCTCGCTGCGCCCTGGTGATGAGCGACCGCCAGAGTGAGGCGGGTGCCGCTGATCGATAGGGGAACACCTGAATGACCTCGGCGCGGCCGACGCCGACGACGCGATCGCGCAGCTGACGGCCCTGGGCTTCCCCCCCGGGCACCCCGGTGTACATGGACAACGAGCACTACGCCCCGCAGTACTCGGGGCTGGTGCTGGGCTACCTCTGCGCGTGGACCACACAGCTGCACGCCCGGGGCTATCGGTCGGGTGTCTACGGCAGCGCCGGCAGTACGATCTCCGACCTGGTCGCCCACTACTCCTCCTACGCGATGCCGGACGTCATCGACTTCGCGGCGTGGCCGGGCAGCGGTGGCACCAGCACCTCGGACCCGGCGATCCCGGACCACCTGTGGGCGAACCACCAGCGGATCCACCAGTACACCGGGGGTCGCGACGAGACCTACGGCGGCATCACCCTCAACATCGACGCCGACTACCTGGACGTCCGGTTGGCGGCCGTCGGGGCGGGGTGGGACGACTTCGGCGACGGCCGGCAGAATCCGGCGATCGGCCGGCAGGCGAACGGCGCGATGATCGCGTTCGCGGTCTCGCCGGACCAGCAGGGGCTGTACTACCGCGAGCAGACGGCGCCGAACAGCGGCTGGGGCTCCTGGCAGCGGCTCGGCGGCCCGGTGGGCGGCCTGCCGGTGGTCGGCAGGAACCCGGACGGGCGGCTGGAGCTGTTCGTCCTGGGCCCCGGCGGGAGCGGTGTCCGGCACATCTGGCAGAACACCCCGAACGGTGCCTGGAGCGGCTGGGACCCGTCCTTCGGCCCCGCGGCCTCGGGTGTGGCGGTCGGTCAGAACGCCGACGGCCGCCTGGAGGTGTTCGCGGTGGCGCCGGACCGGAGTGCGATCTCGCACATCTGGCAGACCGCGCCCAACGGTGGTTGGAGCGGCTGGAACGCCGATGGCACCTTCGGCGGCGCCGCCTGGGTCGGCCCGTGAACCCTTCGAGAGGAGCAGTCGAGTCCGAGATGTCATCCTTCACCCCTTCCTCCGGGCGTGCGTCGCACCTGCCCTGGACCGCGGTCCGGGCCCTGCTGACGGCCGTCGCCCTCGTCCTCGCCCTCGCGGGCACCGGCCTCGCGACCGCGGACAGGGCCTCCGCCGCCTCGGCCCTCGGCGGCCCGATCACCCGCGGCGAGATCATCGCGCGGGCCCAGTACTGGGTCGACCACCAGCCGGGCCCCTACGACCAGGGCGGCTACGCACCGGGCCCCGGTGGTGACTTCGACTACCGCCGGGACTGCTCGGGCTATGTGTCGATGGCCTGGCACCTGGACGCCAACGCCTGGACCGGGTCGCTGTCGGACACGTACTCGTTCGCCATCGAGCGCGGTGACCTGCGCCCCGGCGACATCCTGGACAACTACAGCGAGCACGTGTTCCTCTTCGACCGGTGGCTCGACGGCGACGGTGGCTTCTCCTACTACTCCTTCGGATCGACGCCGGTCCGGCACCTCACCGCCAACATCGGCGACAGCTCGCTGGACGGGCACCCCAGCAGCTCGTTCAGCGCGCGCCGCTACCACAACGTCGTCGAGGACAGCGCGGCCACGCCGCATCCGTCTCCGTCCGGCCGGATGGTGTCCGGCCGCGACGCGGACGGCCGGCTGGAGACCTTCGCGGCGGGCGCGGACGGTGTCTGGCACACCTGGCAACTGTCGGTCAACGGCGGCTGGTCGGAGTGGGTCAACGAGGGCGGCCCGGCCAACGCCCAGCTGGCGATCGTGCCCAACCGGGACGGCCGGCTGGAGCTGTTCGCGCTCAACGGGAGCACGCTCGACCACACGTGGCAGACCGCGCCGAACGCGGGCTGGTCGGGGTGGGCCGGGCTCGGCGGTGGCGGGACCCGGATCACGGCCGGCGGCAACGCCGACGGTCGGATCGAGGTCTTCGCCTCCGGCCCCGCCGGGGTGTTCCACACCTGGCAGACCGCGCCCAACGGGGCGTTCGCGGCCTGGGCCGGGCTCGGCGGCCCCGCCGGCGCGCGGCTGCAGATGGAGAGCGCGCCCGACGGCCGGCTGGAGGTGTTCGCCCTGTCGGACACCACGTTCGGCCACCTGTACCAGACCGCGCCCAACGGCGGCTGGTCGAGCTGGGACCCCTTCTGCGGCGGCGGTCGTGCCCTGACGGTCAATCACAACACCGACGGCCGGCTGGAGGTGTTCACCTCCGGCGCCAACGGGGTGTTCCACCGCTGGCAGACCGGCCCCACCAGCTGGTCGGAGTGGACCGCGACCGGTGGGGGCCCGCGAACTCCGAGCTCTCCTCGGCGCGTTCGGTCGACGGCCGGATGGAGGTGTTCGCGATCAACGGCAGCACGGCCACCCACCTGTGGCAGACCGCGGTGAACGGCGGCTGGTCGAGCTGGGAGACCTTCGGCACCGGCGGCACCGGGATCGCGGCGACCACCAACCAGGACGGCCGGCTGGAGGTGCTGGGCGGCAACGCGTCCGGGGTCTTCCACCGCTGGCAGACCGGCTTCAGCGCCTGGTCGGGCTGGACCTGGCTGAACTCCACGGCCGGGCCGGCGCTGGCCTGACGGGCACGGTGCGGGGGCGTACCGGCGGGCCCTCACCGGCGCCGGCCGCACCGACAGGGCCCGCGCCGACAGGGCCGGCACCGAAAGGACCCGCACCGACAGGGCTCGCCCGGGCGGCAGAAGCCGCCGCCCGGGCGAGCCCCGGGCCTGACCCGCGAGCCGCGGGTCAGGCCAGCGGGCGGCAGAGCAGCGCGTCCGGGACCCCGCCGTGCAGCCAGCGCCAGGTCATCGCGACCCCCGCGAGGTACTCGCCGGCGGCACACTGGCCCTTGTAGTACCCGGGCGCCCAGTCACTGGCCGCGGAGTCCGCCCCCGTGGCGGCCGGTGGCCGGTTGTCGCCCCGGTCGAACCAGAGGACCCGGCCCGTGGTGGGCAGCGCGCCGGTCGTCGGAGCGCACAGCAGCGCCGCCATCGCGTTGCTTCGGACGCTGTAGCCGACGGCGAGGTGGCCGGCCGGGCACTGGAGCTTGTCGTAGCCCGGGGCCCAGTCGCCGCCGGTGACGTAGCGTTCGTCGGTCACGGTGACCCAGCCGTCCGGTCCGGTGGTGGGCTGTCCGGCATCGGTGCACAGGCCGCGGCCGTCGCCGCGGCCCAGGCCGATCAGGCGCTGACCGTCCGGGCAGTTGCCCTTGCGGTTGCCGCCGCTCCAGTCGGGCAGGGCGAGCATCCGCCGGGACACGTTCTGATCGGCGTGGTCGAGGTCGAGCAGGTTCCAGCGCGCCGACTCGGGCACCGGGCCGCTGTAGGAGGGGGCCGTGACCAGCCGGTTCCAGTCCGCGGCCCGCCAGTCGCCCGGGTCCTCGACGCTGAGTCGGCGGCCGGCCCGGTCGTAGTGCAGCAGGGCCCAGCTGTCCTGGGGCACGCCGTCGTTGTGCCAGCCGATCAGCGGCCAGACGGCGAAGTCGGCGTCCCGGGCGGCGAGGATCGCCGTGAAGCGGTCGAACCAGGCCTGTTCCTTGGCGTCGGTCGAACCGCGCCCGCCCGCGCCGAACTCGCTGATCCAGACCGGAGCGGTGAAGTGCTGCCCGGCCCGGGTGACGAAGAGCGCCTCCTCGTCGACCGCCGCCGCCAGCTGTTCGGGGGTCAGGTCCTGGTAGCGCGGATCACCGGTGGACCCGGGGCCGCTGCCCGCACCGGTGTTGGCCGATCCGGTGTAGCCGTAGAAGTGGGCCGCGTAGACCAGCTTGCCGGAGTCGATCAGGGTGTGCGAGAGGGTGGCGACGGGCTTGAGCATCGGGCGGCCGTGGGGCAGGCCGGCCAGCGGGATGCCCTGCCAGTTGATGCCCTCCATGATGATCAGCAGGTCGGGCGAGGCCTGGAGGATCCGGTTGCCCGCCTCCTCGAAGGCGGCGTACTCGTCGTGGCTGTCGCCCAGGCCCCAGTTGGGGTCGTCCCAGGTGTCGCGGCGGACTTCGTTGCGCAGGTCGGCGCCGACGACGCGCTTGTTCGCCCGGTACCGGTTCGCCATGAACAGCCAGTCCTCCTCCCACTGCTGGGTCGACTGGCCGCTGTTCCAGCGCTCGTTGCCGTCCAGGCCGCAGCAGAAGCGGTAGCCGGTGGTGTGGTTGTTGAGGACGACGGCGAAACCGTCGGCGGTGAGGGCCGCCACCACGGCGTCGTAGACCTGGAGCGGAGTGCTGCCGCGCAGCCGTGGGTTGGCGGCGACGGCGACGTCCGGGACGACCGTGCTGTCCCGGATCATCGCGTCCGCGAAGGGAAGCCGGACGCTGTTCAGCCCGAGGCTGTGGAAGCCGGCCATGATCTCGGGCAGCGGCGCCCGGTCCAGGCCCAGCGGCAGGTTGTACGAGACCTGGCCGGCCTGGTTGTTCGCCGGGTCGGTGGTGCTGCCGCTGCCCTGCCAGGTGCCCTGGGCGCCGGACCAGTTGCCGGATCGCAGCTTGAACCGGTCGCCGGTGGCGTCGACCACGTAGCGGCCGCGGGTGCTCAGCGGGCCGGTCCAGGAGGCCGCCAGCTGAGCGCCGGTGAGCACCTCGGGGACGGCCGCCGCTGCGGTGACGCCGGGTGCCCCGGGGGCCGGCGCCGCCGGGGCGGTGCCGGGTGAGGCCAGGACACCCAGGGAAAGGGTCGTCGCCATCGTCGCCACGGACAGCATGCGCAGGGCAAGTCTTCTCATGGTCATCCCGAACTGGTGAGGGTGGTGAACGCCGGTCGCCCCCGCCGGGGACCGGTTCCGCATGTACACGGTCACCCGGGATCCTGGCACATCCGGGGGCCGCCCGGGAGGCCGCGATCCACCGCTTCCCGCCCGGCGTTCCCGCCCCGTGTTCCCGCCCGGCGGCCGGACGGGACGGCCGGGTCACCGGGCGAGAACGCGCCGGAGCCAGCGGGTCCGGGCCTCCCGGGCGTCCCGTGCGACGGCCGACCGCGGTGCGATGGTGTCGAAACCGTGGAACGCACCGGCCCAGACGTGCAGTTCGGCCTCGCCGCCGGCCTGCCAGAGCGCCTGGGCGTAGGCCACGTCCTCGTCCCGGAAGGTCTCGGCGGATCCGACGTCGAGGTAGGCCGGGGGCAACCCGGTGAGGTCGGTGGCACGGGCGGGAGCCGCGTAGGGGGAGAGGTCCGCGGCGCCGTACCGGTCGCCCAACAGGGCCTGCCACGCGGTGGCGTTGGAGACGCGGTCCCAGGTGTCGACACCGGCCATCTGCCGGCTGGAGAAGGTGGCGTCGCGGTCGTCGAGCATCGGGCACAGCAGCAGTTGCCCGATCGGGGTGGGCCCACCGCGGTCCCGGGTGAGCAGGGCGAGTGCCGCGGCGAGCCCACCGCCGGCGCTCTTGCCGCCGAGCACGACGCGGTCCGCGTCGACGCCCAGCGCGGCGGCGTTCGCGGTGGCCCAGACGAGGCCGGCGTAGCAGTCCTCCACCGGTCCCGGGTGTCGCGCCCGGGGGGCCAGCCGGTACTCGACCGAGATGACGGCCAGCTCCAGGGGGAGGGACCACTCGCGGAGCAGCTGTGGCAGGACGGACCACGCGTTGCCCATGATCATTCCGCCGCCGTGCAGGTAGTACAGCAGCGGCAGCGGCCGGGTGATTCCGGCGGGCCGCGCGCTCACCAGGGTGACCTCGGGCCCGTCCGGGGCTCCCGGCACCCGTAGCTCGGTCACCTCGAACCGGCCGTCGGCCCGTAGGTCGCGGAGGGTCGGCCTGGGCCGGGCCGCGGCGTCCCGCTGCTGGCGGACCGCCAGGTTCTCCGGGGTGACGGGCGCCCGGACCTCGTCGCCCAGAGCCGCCAGCGCGGCGCCCAGCTCGGGGTCGAACGGGGGCGCGACGCGGACCTGCGGAGCGGAGCCGGGCCCCGGGGGCAGGTCGGCGGCCGTCATGCCGTGCCGTCCCGTCGGGCCCGGAGACGTGGGTCGGCCTTGCGGTCGGGTCGGCTCGCCGGGTGGGCGGAGGCCGGGGCCAGGGACGGGTGCGGGTGGGGGTACTGGCACGGGTACGGGTACGGGGAGAACGTCGTGGCGAGGTCCATGAGGCGTAGTCAATCACCCGTCGTGGTGGGGGCCACGGCTCCCGGTGGCGGCCCGTCCCGCCCGGCGTCCCGCCCGGTCCAGCGGGTGGAGGTGGGGCCGGTGGAGCGGTGGAGCGGTGGAGGCGGGGCCGGTGGAGCGGGTGCCGGTGCGTGGGCTGACAGCGCGTTGTGCGCGGGTTGCCAGCGGCAGGCCGGAGGCTGAATCCGTCGGCGCCGCTCGGGCCGGCACCCGGTACGGAGGAGAGGAACGTTTCATGACCCGTGGTGAGTTCTCGTCGGACCGCGCGAGGTGGTCACGCCGGCTGCGGCTGGTGCCGGCCGTGGTGACGGTGTCCGGGCTGGTCCTGGGAGTGGCGACACCCGCGCTGGCCGGTCCCGCACCGGCGGTGCCGGCCGCGCGGGCCGGGGCGGCCCGGGACGGGGTCGAGGAGCAGCGGACCCGGCTGACCCGGCTGGCCCGCGAGCTGGTGGCGGCCGGGGCGCCCGGGGTGATCGTCCGGGTGGACGACGGCCGCGGCCGGCCGATCGAGATCGCCGAACAGGCCCCCTGGGCCGCCCGGGACCACCGGCTCGACGCGGGCGACGAGTTCCGGATGGGCTCCAACACCAAGACCATGATGGCCGTCCTCGTGCTGCAACTGGTCGCCGAGGGCCGGGTCGGCCTGGACGACCCGGTGGAACGCTGGTTGCCCGGCCTGGTCCCGAACGGCGGGGCGATCACCGTGCGGATGCTGTTGAACCACACCAGCGGCCTGTTCGACTACACCGATGACGCGGCCCTGCGCCCGGCGGTCCTCGGCACGGACCCGCGACGCTGGAGCTCCGCGGAGCTGCTCGCGGTGGGCGCCCGGCACGAGCCGCTGTTCGCCCCGGGGGCGAAGTGGTCCTACAGCAACACCAACTACGCGGCCGTCGGCGCCCTCCTCGAACGGGTCACCGGCGCGAGCCCGGCCGACCTGATCCGGGACCGGATCGCCCGACCCCTGGGCCTGCGGCACACCTACCTCGCCACGGACGGCGGCTGGCGCGGCCGCTACGCCCGGGGCTACGAACCGGACGCCGCCCACATGCCGCCGGGCGTGCCCGACGAGTTCAGGACGGTCGCCGGAGTGCCGCACGACGGTCAGGTGGATGTCTCCGGCAACAGCCCGAGCTGGGGCGGCGCCGCCGGCGCGGTGGTCTCCACCGCCCGGGACTGGTCCCGCTTCTACACGGCGCTGATGTCCGGCCGACTGCTGCCCGCGGCCCAACTCGCCCAGCTGCGCACCACCGTGCCGACCGATCCGGCGCACCCGGTGGACGGCCCCGGCTACGGGCTGGGCATCGTGAGGGCGCCCAGCCCGTGCGGCACCGTCTGGGCGCACGAGGGGGGTATCACCGGGTACTCCAGCGCCAACTACACCGACGGCCCCGGCGGCGTCACCGCCACCGTGCTCGTCCCGACGGAGTTCCGGTACGAGTTCGAGGCCGATCCCGAGCTCGCCGAGGCCGACCGGGCGCTGCAGGTGGCCGCGGTCTGCGCCATGTTCGGCAAGCCGGTGCCGGCCGACACCGGGGCGGCTCAGTCCGGCTGACCGGGGTGGGCCGGCTGACCGGGGTGGACCGGGTGACCGGGCTGGGCCGGGTGCGCCCCGGGCCCGGCGCCCGCCCCGGCGCGGCGGGCATTCCCGGACGCGGGTCCGGGGGCCGTGAGGGTCGTGGTCACCAGGCTCCTGGCCGCGGTGCGTGACAGCGCCGAGCCCGCGGCGTGGGCCACCGCGAACCCGGCGGACCCCAGGGCGGCGGAGGCCCGCCGGGCGATGCCCCGCGCGTCGGGGTCGTCGGGGTCCTCCGCGCCCCGCAGCGCGGTGGCGGCCCCGAGTAGCCGGGCGGCGTCGCCCGGCCGGGCCCGGGCCAGTTCGGCCCCGGCCACCACCACGGCCAGCCCGGCCGCGACCGGGGTCTCCCAGGCCAGCACCAGGTGCACCGCCGGGTGGTCGAGCCGGCGCAGCGCGTCCTCGGGGCGCCCCTCGGCCGCGTCCGCCCGGGCGAGCACGCCCAGCAGCAGGGCGGTCAGGTGCGACGGGGGCGCCTGACCGGAGGGTGGCGCGGCCAGGCCGGCCCGGGCGTGCTCACGGGCCGGCCCCGGCTGCCCGGCCCGCCACTCCAGCCGGGCCAG
The DNA here is from genome assembly GCF_042752535.1 of Kitasatospora sp. NPDC059327. Lineage (NCBI taxonomy): Bacteria > Bacillati > Actinomycetota > Actinomycetes > Kitasatosporales > Streptomycetaceae > Kitasatospora > Kitasatospora sp. NPDC059327. The sequence goes on from NZ_JBHYYB010000095.1 coordinate 9,257, forward strand.
TCCCAGCCGCACCTGCGCCCACAGCTCCGCCGACCCGCTCTCCGCGACCTGGTCGAGCAGGGCCGCCAAGCGCTGCCGACCGCCCGTCACATCCCCGGTCCGGGCGAGGATCAGCGCGGCCTCCACCTCGTTCTCGACCGTGTACTCCCGCATGCCGAGCTCCTGGAAGTACCGGGTGGCCCGCTCGTTCATCGCCAGTGCGGCGGCCGGATCGCCGGACCGTTGCCGGACCGCCCCGAGGGCGCTCAAGGTGGTCGCCAGGCCCCAGCGTTCGCCGAGTTCCTCGAAGCCGGTCAGCGCGCGGGTGAGCAGCCGGTCCGCCCGCGCGAGATCCCCGGCCAGGAGGGCCAGCCGGCCCCGGACCGCCCACCCGAACGAGCGGCTCCACGGGTCGGGCGCTCCGTCACCGCAGTCGGCCGCTGCCGCGCTCCGACCGGGCGCCGCCGGGGCGGTGAGCGCGGTGGCCGACCGGGCTACCTCCAGCAGGGGGTGGGCCGTGCGGTCGACGCCCTCCAGCGCCGGCCCGATCCGGCCCAGGGCGGCCGCGGCCTCCTGCGGCCGGCCGACCTCCGCGGTGCCCAGCGCGTGCGCGACCAGCACCAGCGCGCGGGCCACCGGATCGGCGGGCCCGGGTAGCTCCAGGACGGCGCCGAGCAGGTCCAGCGACTCCGGAGGGTTGCCCCGCATCGACCAGAACCAGCTCAGCGCGGCACCGAACCGGACGGCCGTGGCGGTGTCGCCGGCCGCGATCGCCCGCCGGATCGCGGCCAGCAGGTTGTCCCGCTCGGCCGACAGCCGGGCCAGCCAGCGCAGTTGGTCGCGGGTGCGCAGCCGGGGTTCCGCGCTTTCGACCAGGTCGAGGAGGAACCCGAGGTGCCGGCCGCGGGCGGCCTCGACCCCGGCGTGACGGGAGAGCTGCTCCAGGCCGTACTCCCGGATCGTCTCCAGCATCCGATGGCGCAGCTCGCCCGCGTCGGTGGCCCAGACCGGATGCAGCAGGGACTTGTCGACCAGCGCCGCCAGCAACTCCCGGACGTCGCGGATCCGGTGGCCTTCGGCGAGGAGCCGGCCTTCGGCGAGGTGGTGGCCTTCAGCACGGTGGTGGCCTTCAGTACGGTGGTGGTCGGTGGTGCTGTGCCCGGTGGTGCCGTGGTGGTCGGTGCCGTCCTGGTGGCCGGGCCCGGCCACCGCCAGCGCCGCGTCCTCCGTGAAGCTGCCGGGTACCACCGCCAGCCGTTCCAGCAGCTCCCGCTCCTCGGCGGGCAGCAGCTCCCAGCTCCAGGCCATCACCGCGCGCAGCGTCCGGTGCCGGGGCAGCGCGGTGCGGCTGCCGCCGGTGAGCAGCCGGAACCTGTCGTCCAGCCGGGCCGTGACCGCCTCGATCGGCAGCGTGCGCAGCTGCGCCGCAGCGAGTTCGATCGCCAGCGGCAGGCCGTCCAGGCGCCGGCAGATCTCGACCACCGCCGTCAGGGTGTCGCCGTCCAGGGCGAAGCCGGGGCGGACCGCGGCGGCGCGGTCCTGGAACAGCCGGACGGCCGCGCAGCCACGCGCCTGCTGCGCCGTCGAGCCCGGCGCGGGTAATTCCAGGGGGAGCACCTGGTGCAGGCTCTCACCGTCGATCCGCAGCGGTTCCCGGCTGGTGGCCAGGATCCGCAGTCGGGGGCAGCGCGCGAGCAGGGTGGTGGCCAGCGTCGCGGCGGCCTCCACCACGTGCTCGCAGTTGTCCAGGACGAGGACCAGGTCGTCGTCCGCGAGTTCCTCGACCAGGCGGTCGAGGACGCCCTCGCCGAGGCCGAGGCCGGGGGCAGGGTCGGGTTCGGGCTGCCCGGTGCGTGGCGGCGCGCCGGCCTCGCGCGTACGCAGGGCGTCGAGCACCGCGCCGGCCACGCCGTCCGGGCCGACCGGGGCCAGGGCGACGAACCACACCCCGTCGGACGGCGTGAGGCGGTGTCCGCCGGCGCTCGCCAGCCGGGTCTTGCCGGCTCCGCCGGGGCCGACCAGGGTGACCAGCCTGGCCCGGTCGAGCAGCTCGACCACCCGGGCGAGGTCGTCCCGTCGGCCCACGAAGCTGGTCAGCGGAGCGTCCAGGTTGCCGTGCGGCCGTGACCGGCCGGCCGCCGGGCGGTCCGTCCGGTGCTGCCGGGGCAGGTCGCCGCGCAGCACGGCCAGGTGGGCCGCCCGGAGCCGGGGCCCCGGGTCGCTGCCGAAGGCCTCGGCCAGCCGGTCGCGCACCCGCTGGTAGGCGGCCAGCGCCTCGGCGCCCCGGCCGTCGGCGGCCAGCGCGCGGATCAGCTGGGCGTGCAGCTGTTCGTGCAGCGGGTGGTCCGCCGTCAGTGATTCGAGTTCGGCGACCAGCTCGGGGCCGGGCCCGAGGGTGAGATCGGCCTCGATCCGGTCCGCCAGGGCGGCCAATCGGGCCCGCCCGAGCCGTTCGGCCTCGGCCTCGGCGAACGGCGCCTCCCGGATGTCCGCCAAGGCGGGGCCCCGCCACAGACCGAGCGCCTCACGGAGGGCGGCCGCCGCCTCGGCGGTCTGTCGCTGGTCCAGCAAGTGCCTTCCCGAACGCGCCAGTTGCTCGAACCGTACGCTGTCCACCGCGGCCGCCTCGACGGTCAGCCGGTACCCGGCCGGTCCGGCGGTGAGCAGGCCCGGGCCGCCCAGGACGCGCCGCAGCCGGGACACCAGCGACTGCAGGGCGTTCGCCGGGTCGGCCGGCGGTGCGCCGGCCCACAGCGCCTCGGTCAGGACCTCCGGCCGGACGGCCCGCCCGGCGTCCAGCGCCAACCGGGCCAGCAGGGCCCGCAGCCTGGGGCCGCCGACCGGCACGGGGCCGGCGTCGAGGTCCAGCACCAGGGGTCCGAGAAGGCCGACGCGCACCCGCCCACTATCCCAGCCCCGCCGGTTCGACCGTCAAGCCGATGGGCTCCCGGCCTCGGGCCGGGGGCGTCGGTGGACGCGGGAGCGGGGGGCGTCGGTGGACGCGGGGCGGGCGTACCGGGCCGCCCCCCTGTGCCCCGGTCCCGCAGGCGGGCCCGGCCCCGCCGGTCGGGGACAATGACGCCCATGACCACCACCCTCGATCACCCCGCCGCCGTCGCGGCGGAGACCGCCCGCTTCGTGGCCGTCGTCCGCGCCGCCGATCCGTCGACCAAGGTGCCCACCTGCCCGGACTGGACGATGACCGACCTGGTGCGTCACGCCGGCAGCGTGCAGCGCTGGTTCACCGTGCTGCTGCGGCAGCGGATCCAGGAGCCGCCGCGCGGCCGCGAGGTCGACCTGCGACTGCCGGAGCGGCCGGAGGGCTATCCGGATTGGCTGGCCGAGGCCGCGGCACAGGCCGGAGCGGAGTTCGCCGCGGCGGACCTCGACGCGCCGATGTGGGCCTGGGGCGCCGATCAGCACGCCCGGTTCTGGGTCCGTCGGATGCTCTTCGAGACCCTGGTGCACCGCGTGGACGCGGAGCTCGCGCTGGGACTGCGTCCCGCGATCGATCCGGTGCTGGCGGCCGACGGAGTGTCGGAGTTCCTGGCCAACCTGCCCTTCGCCGCGGTCTTCGCGCCCCGGACCGCCCTGCTGCGGGGGGCCGACCGGAGCATCCGGTTCACCCGGACCGACGGGAAGGGGGACTGGCTGGTCCGGCTTCGGCCGGACGGCTTCGGCCTCGACGGTGACGGGCCCGCCCCGAGGGGTGCGCAGGCGCCGCCCGCCGACGCGACCGTGCGGGGCACGGCCGCGGACCTGCTGCTCCTGCTCTACGGCCGGCTGGACCGGGCCGACGACCGTTTCGAGGTGCTGGGGGACCAGGAACTGTTGGCGCACTGGGTCGCCAACTCCGCCTTCTGAGCGGCGGGGCGAGTGTGCGGCGGGGGGCGAGTGTGCGGCTGGGGGGCGGGTGCGCGGCTGCCCCGGGCGGGGCGCCGGATCAGAGCGCGATCCAGTACCGCCGCACGGGGCCGAACCCGGTGTCGCGGACGTCGTCGAGGACGCCGCCGTGCCGCGTGATCGTCTTCGCCGAGGCGAGGTTGTCGACCGCGCAGGTGACCAGCAGGCGGCGCAGGCCGACCCTCCGGGCCTCGTCGAGCATCCGGCCCAACGCCCAGCCGGCCAGTCCGCGTCGACGCGCGGAGGGCCGGATGCCGTAGCCGATGTGGCCGAACTCCGGGACGAAGTCGTCGGGCCCGTGGCGTAGGGCGATCCCGCCGAGCACCCGGCCGTCCTCGACGATCCACCGGTACCGGCAGCCCGCGCCGCCGGCCTCCGCCGGGTCCGCCGCGTCGGCCAGCCGGGCCACCCAGAGGGCGAACCCGACCGGGGAGCCGACCTCGTCGGACGGGAGCAGCCCGAAGCCGTCCTCGTGGACGCCCGGTCCCCACTCCTCGTGGGCCTCGGTCCAGGCGGTGTGCAAACGGGCGGTGGGCGCGATCAGTTCGGGCATACCGCGACGATACGGCCGGGGGTGCGGGCGGGGTGCCCGAAGCCCCGGGCCGGGGAGGCACCGGCGGAACGGGGCCGGGGAGGCACCGGAGGCACGGGCCGGGTACGACGCGACGGGCCGGGTGCCCCTGGCGCACCCGGCCCGTCGGGGAGCGCCGGTCAGACCCGGTCGGCCGCGATCAGGACGTACTGGAAGGAGCCGTCCTTGTAGGAGGAGATGAACGCCTCCTCGATGCCGGTGACCAGGGAGGAGGTCGCGCGGAGCTCCCAGTAGGGCAGGGTCGCCGGAGTCAGGTCGATGACGGCCTGCGGCACGAGCCGGTTGTCCGCCATGGCGCGCAGGTACTCCCGACGCGAGTGGATGTTGCACTCGAAGTGCGCGTTGATCTGGGACACCCACTTCGACGGCTGCCCGTAGGCGGGGTTCCAGCAGCCCGTGATGGTGACGTACCGGCCGCCGACCTCCAGCATCCGCGCGTGCTCGGCGAAGAGGTCGTGCAGGTCGACGTACATGCTGGACTCGTTGTTCCACGAGCCCGCCACCTTGCCGGTCTCGAAGGGCATGTCGAGCATGTTGCAGACCCGGGAGCGGACCGAGCCGTCGATGCCGAGCTCATGGGCCCGCCGGTTGCCGAACTCGGCCTGCTTGGCGGACAGGGTGACGCCCTCGACCTTGCAGCCGAAGCGCTGGTGGGCCATGACCATGGAGCCGCCGCGGCCGCAGCCGGCGTCCACGAGGGTGGCGTCGGGCGTGATCGGGCCCAGGTGGTCGAGGAGCACCTCGGCCTGTGCGGACTCCAGCCGGTGCAGCTCGGTGATCACCTTCTTCTCGCGCTCGCTGTCGGCCGGGTCCCCCAGCGAGGCGTGGTCGACGTCGCCGATCCCGTAGTGGTGGTGGTAGAGGCCGTCGACGTCACCGAGCCGTAGGTTGACGGGCCGTGCCTCGTGGTCCCAGTAGCGGGCGATGTCGCCCTGGTACGGCGTGGCCGGTCCGGGAATGACGCCGGTGGTCGTGGTGGGGATATCGGTCGTGGTCATTGGTCAGCTCCTTGGTTACCAGAAGTCGGGCAGGCTGTAGCGGTAGGTGTTGGTCCGGTGCCAGTAGTGGTTGGCGTCGATCCAGACGGCCACGCCGCGCAGGAAGCGCAGCAGGGCCGGGGCCGGGCAGGCTGCTGCCAGGGCGGCTGATTCGGCCTCGAAGGCGTGCATCAGGTCGTTGTGGACCTCGACCGCCTTCAGGTAGCCGTCGCGGTCGGTGCGGCCCTCCTGCTCGGCGATCACCACGGGCAGGTTCAGGTGCCGCCCGGGGGCGGCGAGTTCCTTGGTGTAGGAGTACAGGTCGTTGACGATCGTGGTGGCATTGGACCCGAGGGCGACGACCCGTTGCAGCGCGGGCAGCGAGTGGAGGTCGGCGGGCAGTTCGTATCCGCCGACGGTGTCCGTGATCGTCGGGCAGGGGCGGAAGTTGTTGAACTGACGCATCGCCAGGTACTCCCACACCGTGGGGACGTGGTCGGTCTGGGCCCAGGCGGCCTCGGCCAGGTAGCCCAGGTGCAGGCGCGCCATGTCGTGCCGGAACCGGTCCGTCTGGGAGGGGCTCGCCGCGGCGTCGAAGTACTCCATGGCGGAGCGGTAGGCCCGCCGGGGGGCGTCCGAGTGGAGGGACTCCTCCCAGGCCGGCTGGTACTCCGCGGTGGTGTGCAGGGGGTCGAGCGCGGTGTGGGCGAGCAGCAGGCGCCCGCCGAGGCCGATGGGCGAGCCGCCGTGGTCCTCGCAGTAGCAGTCGTCGACCGCGTTCTCGGCGACCATCAGCCGGGTGGCGATCATCAGGTGCTCGATGTCGGGGGCGTCGGGATGGCAGGCGACCATGTAGCGGCTCACCGAGAAGCCGTCGAACTGGTCCTCCCACTCCGGCGGATACAGCTGGACCTCGTCCATCGCCCAGGTCTTGATCCGGCGGCCTACCTCCGCCACGCGCTCCGGGTCGGGCTCCGGCACCGGGTGGTGGTAGAGGCCCGGAACGGGATCACCGGCCTGCGGTGCCGATGTTCGGCGGCCCGGGAGCAGGCCGGTCGTCCCCAGGCCACTGGGGCCGTTGAGAATCCGCTCCAGGGCGGTACGGCTCATGACCGTACCGCCGACGTCTCCGCGGTGGTCTCCGGTCCGGTGTTCATGGGCATGGATGGGCCTCCCTCCGAGCAGGACTGCGCATCATGACGGGTCGTCATCCGGCGCGACGCAAGGGGGATCCCGTAGGCGGTGCCCCCCTTGTCGTTCGCTGATCACGGTAGGTGGGGCGGCGCGGCACTAGGCGCTTCGCAGCGGTCGATCTACTCGATAGGGTGAATGTTGGCGAAGATCGGGTTTGAAGCGCTCCTGGTGCGGTTGGCGCTCTCGGCCGCGCTGCCGGCCGATCCGCAGCACGGCCGTGGACGGCGGGTCTCCGGGGCGGGGCCGGGCTCCTGCGTATGCGCATCTCGGGCGCGGCCCGACGCCCCCGGGGGCCCCGGGGGCGGGCGGCGGGTCGGCGGAGCGTCGGCGGAGGGCAACCCGTTCGGGGGTCGCCCCTGCTGGGCGGGCGGAGTGCCCGGCCCCCGGGTCAGCGCTCCGTGGGGCGCTCGCCTTCGGCCGGCGCACCCGCCGCCGTGTCCTCGGCCGCCGCGGCGTCCCGGCGGTCCAGGGCCTCGGCAGTCGCGGGGTACTTGCTGCGCAGCCGGTCCCGGAGCGAGAGGACCGGCCCGCCGGTCCCGGTGGAGTCGGTGAGGTCGGTGGGGTCGGTGGCGTGCTCGGCGGGTTCGGACGGTTCGGACGGTTCGGAGGGGTCGCCGGCCTCGGCGGGCAGAGCGGCCTCGGCGGCCGGGGCGGGCGAGGGAGGCCGGAGGGGCAACGGGGGCACCGCGTGCTCGGCGGGCGAACGCAGCCGCGCCAGCTCGGCCTCCAGCTCGGCGACGCGGGCCTTCAGCTGCTGCGCCTCCTGGGCAGCGTCCCGGTAGAGCTGCTTGTTGCGCTTGCCGACCTCCGAGAGGGTGTCCACCCGGTCCGCGAAGGCGTCGCGTTCGCCGGCGATCGGCAGGACGATCTGGCCGGCCACGACCGCCGCGATCCAGTCGACCCACTCGTTGATGCGCGTCGTGCCCGGCGGGCCGATCAGTTGGGCGTCCTGCAGCCCGGTGAGCATGGGACGGCGGATCATGTCGGCGATGCTCCGCTGCGGGCCGCTCTGTTCGGTCACGACTGCTCCTCGATGCATGCCCCGCGGTGGGGCAGCAGGTGCCGCCGGCGTCACGGTCCGCAGGGCAGGTGCCGGTCTCCTCGGCAGTCACCAGCCTATCGACCGGGCATTTCGTTCTCGCCGGTGGACGTGCTCCGGCGGGGCGGCGGGCGCGGCCCGGGTGTTTCGTGCCGGGTGTTCCGGGCCGGGCGGCCCGGAGTCAGGGTCGGTGCCGGAGTGGCGGAGTCGATCTTTCGTGGACGTCGGAGACCGGGGTAGTTCGTGCCGCCAGGGTCATTCGGCGGGGGCGCCGACCGGGCGGTCACCGGGTGGCCGTCGGCGGATCGGGCCATCGGGTCGTGTCCGGACGGGCAAGCCGGACGGGACCGTCGGGGCAATCGCCGTGGTGACGCGGTTTTCCGGTCTCCGATCCGCTGTGGTCAAGACCAGTCGGATCGCTCCGTCAGGCCTCTGACCTCCGGCGCAAGGCCTGGGTGTCGTGTACAGAGCGACCCTTGACGCGTTCTGTGGTTGCTGGTTGGGTTGCGCCGTGGCCTCACGGGAAGCACACGTATCTCACGCACCTCCCATGAATTCGACTCACAGTGATGCGATAGCCGTTGTCGGTCTGTCGTGTCGTTTACCCGGAGCGTCGACTCCGGACGAACTGTGGCGACTGCTCCGGCACGGTGAAACCTCTGTCACGGAGGTGCCGGAAGATCGCCGGGGCGAATTACCGGGGGACGACGGGCAAATGCCCGAAATCGACGGATCGATACCGCGGTGGGGCGGATTCCTCGACCAGGTCGACCGTTTCGACCCCGGCTTCTTCGGTCTTTCGCCGCGCGAGGCGGCCGCGACGGACCCGCAACAGCGGCTGATGCTGGAACTCGGCTGGGAGGCCCTGGAGCACGCCGGAATCGTTCCGGCGACGCTTGACGGCAGGGACGTCGGAGTCTTCTTCGGCGCGATCTGGGACGACTACGCGACCCTGCTGCACCAGCGCGGTCCGCAGGCCGTCACCCAGCACACCGTGACCGGGCTGCACCGCAGCATGATCGCCAACCGGCTCTCCTACACCCTCGGCCTGCGCGGGCCCAGCATGGTGATCGACACCGGCCAGTCGTCCTCCCTGGTCGCCGTGCACCAGGCCTGCGAGAGCCTGCGCCGGGGGGAGAGCGCCCTCGCCCTCGCCGGGGGAGTGAACCTCAACCTCGCCCCGCAGAGCGGCATCGCCGTCACGAGGTTCGGCGGCCTCTCCCCGACCGGGCGGTGCCACACCTTCGACGCCCGGGCGGACGGCTACGTCCGCGGTGAGGGCGGTGCGGTGGTCGTCCTGAAGCGGCTGGCGGACGCCGTCGCGGACGGGGATCCGGTCCACTGCCTGATCCTCGGCGGTGCGGTGAACAACGACGGCGGCGGCGAGGGCCTCACCGCGCCCAGCCGGTCGGCACAGGAGGACGTCCTCGGGCGCGCCTACCGCCGGGCCGGGGTGGACCCGGCGGACGTCCAGTACGTGGAGCTGCACGGTACGGGCACCAAGGTCGGCGATCCGGTGGAGGCCGCGGCCCTCGGCGCCGCCCTCGGTCGCCTGCGGGGCTCCCGCGACCCGCTGCCGGTGGGCTCGGCGAAGACCAATGTGGGGCACCTCGAAGGCGCGGCCGGAATCGTCGGGCTGCTCAAGGTCGCGCTGAGCCTGCGGCACCGGGAACTGCCGCCCAGCCTCCATTTCGAGACCCCCAACCCGCTGATTCCGCTCGACGCGCTCCACCTGCGGGTGCAACGGCGGCTGGGGCCGTGGCCGAGCCCGGAGCGGCCGTTGCTGGCCGGCGTCAGCGCGTTCGGCATGGGCGGGACCAACTGCCATGTCGTGCTAAGTGATTGGCCCGTGCTGCCGGTGGGCGAGTCGTCGGAGGACGAGGGCAGGGACGAGGCCCGGGAGGACGGCCCTGAGCCGGTCCGGGCCGTCCCGTGGCTGCTCTCCGGTCGCTCGGCGCCGGCCCTGCGGGCCCAGGCGGCCGCGCTGCTGGAGCGGCTGGACGAGCGGCCCGGACTCCGCGCGGCGGACGTCGGCCACGCGCTGGCCGTGACGCGCTCGGCCTTCGAGCACCGCGCCGCGGTGGTCGGCCGGGACGGCGCCGCACTCCGGCGGGGCCTGGCGGCGCTGGCCGGGGGCGAACGCTCGGCCGACGTCCTGACGGGGCGTGCGTACGGGCCGGCCCGGCTGGCGTTCCTGTTCGCCGGCCAGGGCAGCCAACGCCCCGGGGCCGGGCGGGCGCTGTACGACGAACACCCGGTGTTCGCCCGGGCGTTGGACGCGGTCTGCGAGCACGTCGACGCCGCCGCGGCGGCCGCGGTGGCCGCCGGCGGAGCGGCCGACCGGCCGCTGCGGGACGTGCTCTTCGCGGCACCGGGATCGGCCGCCGCCCTCGCGCTGGACCGGACCGGTTCCGCGCAGCCCGCCCTGTTCGCCGTCGAGGTGGCCCTGTTCCGCCTGCTGGAGAGCCGTGGGGTCCGGCCCGACTTCCTGCTCGGGCACTCCGTCGGCGAGCTGGCCGCCGCCCACGTCGCCGGGGTGTTCTCCCTCGCGGACGCCTGCACCCTGGTGGTGGCCCGGGGCCGGCTCATGCAGGCGCTGCCGCCGGGCGGTGCGATGGCGGCGATCCAGGCCGCCGAGCAGGAGCTGCTCCCGCTGCTGGCCGGCCGGGAGCACCGGGTCGGCCTCGCCGCCGTCAACGGACCGGAGGCGACCGTCGTCGCCGGGGACGACGACGAGGTCGAGCGGATCGTCGCGCACTGGCGGGCCGACGGGCGCCGGACCAGGCGGCTGCGGGTCAGCCACGCGTTCCACTCCCCGCACATGGACGCCGTCCTGGACGACTTCCGGAGCGTCGTGGCGGCCCTGGACCTCCGGCCGCCGACCCTGCCGATCGTCTCGACGGTCACCGGCGGGCTCGCCGCGCCCGAGGAGCTGGCCTCGGCCGAGTACTGGGTGCGGCACGTGCGCCGACCGGTCCGGTTCCTCGACGGCATGCGCCGGCTGGAACGCGAGGGCGTCACCGCCTTCCTCGAACTGGGACCGGACGGCACGCTCAGCACGATGGGCCGGGACTGTCTCGTCGAGCCCGACCGGGCGGCGGCCGCACCGGTGGCCGACCCCGTGCTGGTGCCCCTGCTGCGCAAGGACCGGCCCGAGTCCGACGCCCTGGTCACCGCCCTCGCCCGGCTGCACGTGCACGGCGTCGGGGTGGACTGGGCCGCGGTGTTCGCCGGGCACGGTGCCCGGCGGGTCGACCTGCCCACCTACGCGTTCCAGCGGCAGCGCCACTGGCTCGACGGCGCCGCCCGCCCGGCCGCCCCGGCCCCGTCGGCGACGTCTGTGACGGACCCCGGCGATCCGCTGCCGACGGACCCGGCCGACCTGCCGGAGCCCCGGCTCCGGTTGGACCGCACCCCGGCCGGCGACCGCGCGAGCGTGCTGCTCGACCTGGTGCGCGCCGAGGCGGCCGCCGTGCTCGGCCACGGCGACCCGGGCCCGGTCGATCCCGCGCTCTCCTTCAAGGACTTGGGCTTCGACTCGCTCACCGCGGTGGAGCTGCGCGACCGGCTCGGCACGGTCACCGGGCTGCGCCTGCCGACCGGCCTGCTGTTCGACCACCCGACGCCGGGCGTCCTGGCCGAGCGGCTGGGAGCCCTGCTCCTCCCGCCGGACGCGGGCACGGGCGACGAGGTCATGGCGCAACTGGACCGGCTGGAACGGTCCCTGGCGGCGATCGGGCCCGTCGGCGCCGAGCGGGAGCGGGCCGACGCCCGGTTGCGTTCCCTGCTGGCCGGCCGGCTGCCCGCCGACGGCGAGGACCCGAACCCGGACCGCTTGCGGACGGCGACGGTCGACGAGCTCTTCGCCTTCATCGACCGGGAGTTCCGCACCGCCTGACGCGCCCCGACGCGCGATGTCCGCACCTTCCGCACGGCCGTACCGACACGGAGTGAGAGCAGTGGCGAACGAGGAGAAGCTGGTCGAGTACCTCAGGTGGGTGACGACCGACCTGTACCGGACCAGGGAGCGGCTGCGTGCGGTGGAGGCCGTGTCGACGGAGCCGGTGGCCGTGGTGGGGATCGGATGTCGTTATCCGGGGGGCGTGCGGTCGCCGGAGGATCTGTGGCGGTTGGTGGTGGAGGGTGGGGACGCGGTCGCGCCGTTGCCGGTGGATCGGGGGTGGGACCTGGAGGGGTTGTTCGATCCGGAGGCCGGGCGGCCGGGGTCGAGTTATGTGCGGGCGGGTGGGTTCCTGGACGCGGTGGGGGAGTTCGACGCGGGGTTCTTCGGGATCTCGCCGCGTGAGGCGTTGGCGATGGATCCGCAGCAGCGGTTGTTGTTGGAGACGTCGTGGGAGGCGGTCGAGCGGGCGGGGATCGATCCGTTCTCGCTGCGGGGGACCCGGACGGGCGTCTTCGCCGGCGCGACCGCCCAGGACTACGGACCTCGGCTGCACGAGGGCTCGGAGGACCTGGGCGGCTATCTGCTGACCGGCGGCACCCCCAGCGTGATCTCCGGTCGCGTCGCCTACACGCTGGGTCTGGAGGGGCCGGCGGTGACGGTGGACACGGCGTGTTCGTCGTCGTTGGTGGCGTTGCACCTCGCCGTGCAGTCGTTGCGGGCGGGCGAGTGCGATCTGGCCTTGGCGGGTGGGGTGACGGTGATGTCGACCCCCGGGATGTTCGTCGAGTTCAGCCGGCAGCAGGGCCTGGCTCCGGACGGACGGTGCAAGCCGTTCGCCGCCGCCGCGGACGGCACCGGCTGGGCCGAGGGCGTGGGTGTGTTGCTGGTGGAGCGCCTCTCGGACGCGCGTCGTCATGGGCATCCGGTGTTGGCGGTGGTGCGGGGCAGTGCGGTGAACCAGGACGGTGCGTCGAACGGGTTGACGGCGCCGAACGGTCCGTCGCAGCAGCGGGTGATCCGGCAGGCGTTGGCGAACGCGGGGTTGTCGGCGCGGGACGTGGACGTGGTGGAGGCGCACGGCACCGGTACCCGGCTCGGCGACCCCATCGAGGCCGAGGCGCTGCTGGCGACCTACGGCCAGGACCGGCCCGAGGGGGAGCCGCTCCGGCTGGGATCGGTGAAGTCCAACATCGGGCACACCCAGGCGGCGGCGGGTGTGGCCGGTGTCATCAAGATGGTGGCGGCGATGCGGGCCGGTGTGCTGCCCGGGACGCTGCACGTGGACGAGCCCTCGCCGCAGGTGGACTGGGACTCGGGCGCGGTCGAGCTGCTGACGGAGGCCCGGGAGTGGGGTGCCTCGGCGGAGCGGCCGCGCCGGGCCGCCGTCTCCTCGTTCGGGATCAGCGGGACCAACGCGCACGTGGTGCTGGAACAGGCGCCGGCGCAGCCGCGGTCGGACGGCGACCCGGCCGCGGGCCGCGCGGCGGACGGCGGCGGGGTGATCCCGTGGGTGCTCTCGGGCCGCTCCCCCGAGGCGCTGGCCGGACAGGCCCGGCGGTTGCTGTCCCACCTCGACGGCCGGGCCGACGAGCGGCCGGCAGACACCGGCCTCGCGACGGTGGCCACCCGGTCGCTCTTCGAGCACCGCGCCGTGGTCCTGGCCGACCGCGCGGACCGGGAGGGATTCCGCACCGGACTGGCGGCGCTGGCCGAGGGGCGTTCCGTCCCGCGGGTGATCGTGGGCGACGCGGCGGGCCCGGCCGGCCGGGTGGTGTTCGTGTTCCCTGGTCAGGGGGCGCAGTGGGTGGGGATGGGGGCTGAACTGCTCGATTCTTCGCCGGTGTTCGCGGCGCGGTTGGTGGAGTGTGCGGAGGCGTTGGCGCCGTTCGTGGAGTGGGATGTGTGGGATGTGGTGCGGGGGGTGTCGGGGGCCGCTTCGTTGGAGCGGGTGGATGTGGTGCAGCCGGTGTCGTTCGCGGTGATGGTGTCGTTGGCGGCGTTGTGGCGTTCGTACGGTGTGGTGCCTGCGGCGGTGGTGGGGCATTCGCAGGGGGAGATCGCGGCGGCGTGTGTGGCGGGTGCGTTGTCGTTGGAGGACGCGGCTCGGGTGGTGGCGTTGCGCAGTCGGGTGATCGCGGAGGGGCTTGCCGGGCTGGGTGGGATGGTGTCGTTGGCGTTGAGCCCTTCCCGTGCTGCGGAGTTGGTGGCGGTCGGGTCGGGTGGGTTGTCGGTGGCGGCGGTGAACGGTCCGAACTCGGTGGTGGTGTCGGGGGAGCCGGCGGCGTTGGAGGGGTTGCTGGCGGAGTGTGAGGCTCGGGGGGTGCGGGCGCGTCGGATCGCGGTGGACTACGCCTCGCATTCCGGGCAGGTCGAGTCGGTGCGGGAGCGGTTGCTGGACGTGGTGGGCGAGGTCGTTCCCCGGTCGTCGGAGGTGCCGTTCTGCTCGTCCGTGACGGGGGACTTCCTGGAGTCGGAGGGGCTGGACGCCGGGTACTGGTACCGGAATCTGCGGGAGCCGGTGCGGCTCGACGAGGCGGTGGCGCGGCTGTCGGGGCGGGGTTACGGGGTGTTCGTCGAGGTCGGCGCGCACCCGGTGCTCGGCCCGGGGATCCAGGAGACCGTTGAGGAACTCGGCGCCACCGCCGTCGTGGTGGGGTCGCTGCGGCGGGGGGAGGGCGGCCCGGACCGGTTCCTGACCTCGGCCGCCGAGGCCTTCGTGCGGGGTGTTCCGGTGGACTGGACGGCCGCCTTCGTCGACGCCGACGCCACCGCGACGGAGCTGCCGACGTACGCGTTCCAGCGGCAGACCTACTGGTGGCAGCCGGCTCCGGCCGCGACGGGCGACGCGAGCACCCTGGGGCTGGAGCCGGTCGACCACCCCTTCCTGGGCGCGGCGCTCGCGCTGCCCGACTCCGACGGGGTCCTCCTCACCGGCCGTCTCTCGCTGGCCACCCACCCGTGGCTGGCGGACCACACCGTCCTCGGGACGACCGTCGTCCCCGGCACGGCCCTGGTCGAGCTGGTCTTCCAGGCCGCCGACCGGGCCGGGTGCGGCCGGGTGGAGGAACTCACCCTGCACGCTCCGCTCGTGCTGCCGGACCAGGGCGCGGTGGCGTTCCAGGTGGTGGTCGGCGGGCCCGACGAGGCCGGCCGTCGCCCGGTGAGCCTGCACTCCCACCCGGTGGGCGCCCCGGCCGAGCAGCCGTGGACCGGACACGCCACCGGGGTGGCGGGGCCGGCCGGAGCGGACCGGGAGGGCGACCCCGGTCCGGCGGCCTGGCCCCCGCCGGGGGCCGCACTCGTTCGGATCGACGGGCTGTACGCGGAGCTGGCCGAGACCGGTCTGCCCTACGGCCCGGCCTTCCGAGGCGTCAGGGCCGCCTGGCGGCGGGGCGACGAGGTGTTCGCCGAGGTCGTGCTGCCGGAGGGGACCACCGCTGAGGCCGGACGCTTCGCCGTGCACCCGGTGCTGCTGGACGCCGCCCTCCATGTCATCGCCCTGGCCGGTCCGGCCGCGGCGCCGCAGGACGGTCTGCCGCGACTGCCGTTCGCCTGGGAAGGCCTGACGCTGCACGCCGTCGGCGCGACCGCGCTGCGGGTCGGGGTCACCCCGCTGGGGGCCGGCCGGGTGGCGCTGAGCGTGGCCGACACCACGGGGCGGCCGGTCGCCGCGATCGAGTCGCTGGCGCTGCGGCCGGTCACCCGGGACCAGCTGGAGGACATCGGCCGGGCCCACGGGGAGGCGCTCTTCCAGGTCGACTGGGTCGCCGTCGGTGCGCCGCCGGCCGCGGTGCCGGAGACCTCGCCGGGCGCCTCGGTGGGGACCTCGCCGGGCTCCGGCCGCTGGGTCGTAGTGGGTCCGCCGGGCGTGGGGCTCGACGCCCCGACAGCCGACGGCGCGGTGGGCGGGTCGTTCCCCGATCTGCGCTCCGTGGCGGAGGCGGCCACGCGGACCGGCGGCCCCGTGCCGGAGGTGGTCCTGCTGTCCTGCGCCGAGCCCGAGGTGAGCGGCGTGCACGCCGACCCGGCGGTGGCGAGCCGTGCCCTGGTCGGCCGCGTCCTGGACGCCCTCCAGACCTGGCTGGCCGACGACCGGTTCGCCGGCTCCCGCCTGGTGGTGGTGACCCGGGGAGCCGTGGCCGTCCGCCCCGGTGAGGGAGCGGCCGCGCCGGTGCAGGCCCCCGTGTGGGGGTTGGTGCGGGCGGCGCAGGCGGAGAACCCCGGCCGCTTCGTGCTGCTGGACCTGGACGGGGCCGTGGACCTGGACGAGGACCCGGCGTCCGTGGCCGCGGCGGTCCACTCCGGCGAACCGCAACTCGCGCTACGGGCCGGCCTGCTGAGCGTTCCCCGGCTGGCCCGGGCGGTGCCGGCGCTGGAGCCTCCCGCCGGGGCGGCCGCCTGGCGGCTGGACATCGCGGGCAAGGGCACCCTGGAGAACCTGGCGCTGCTGCCGGGCCCGGAGGGCCTCGCCGACGGCCCGTTGGCCGAGGGACAGGTCCGGCTCGCGGTCCGGGCCGCCGGCCTCAACTTCCGTGATGTCGTCGTGGCGCTGGGTCTGGTGCCGAGGCTCGACGGGCTGGGCATCGAGGGCGCCGGCGTGGTCACCGAGGTCGGTCCCGGTGTGACCGGCCTGGCCGTCGGCGACCGGGTGATGGGCCTCTTCGCCGGCGCGTTCGGCCCGGTCGCGGTGGCCGACCACCGGGCTGTGCTGCCGATCCCCGACGGATGGTCCTTCGCCGAGGCGGCGGCCGTCCCCGTGGTCTTCCTGACCGCCTACCACGGCCTGCGGGACTTGGCGGACCTGCGTCGCGGAGAGGCGGTGCTGATCCACTCGGCAGCCGGCGGCGTCGGCATGGCCGCGGTGCAACTGGCCCGGCACTGGGGGGCGGAGGTCTTCGGTACGGCCGGTCCGGGGAAGTGGGGCACCCTGCGGTCGTCGGGTCTGGACGAGGCGCACATCGCCTCCTCCCGCGACCTCGACTTCGAGGCGCGGATCCTGGCGCGGACCGGGGGCTGCGGGGTGTCGGTGGTGCTCAACTCGCTGGCGGGGGAGTTCGTGGACGCCTCGCTGCGACTGCTGTCCCGGGGCGGGCGCTTCCTGGAGATGGGCAAGACCGACCACCGGGACCGGGCCGAGGTGGCGGCCCGGCACCCCGGCGTGGACTACCGGATCTTCGACCTGATGGAGGTCGACCCCGGGCGGATCGGCGAGATGCTCCGGGAGGTCCTGGCCCTCTTCGAGGCCGGCGTGCTGCACCGGACGCCGCTGACCGTCTGGGACGTCCGGCGGGCCCCGGAGGCCTTCCGCCACCTCCGCCAGGCCCGGCACGTCGGAAAGATCGTCCTGACCGTGCCGTCGGACCCCGACCCGCGGGGCACCGCGCTGATCACCGGCGCCCCGGGGACGCTGGGCGCGCTGACCGCCCGGCACCTGGTGACCCGGCACGGCGTCCGGCACCTGCTGCTGGCCTCGCGCCGGGGCGCGGAGGCCGAGGGGGCCGCCGCCCTCGCCGCCGAGCTGACCGCACTCGGCGCCACCGTGACGGTCGCCGCGTGCGACGTCACGGACGGCCGGGCCGTGGCCCGGCTGCTGGCCGCGATACCGGCCGCGCACCCGCTCACGGCGGTGGTGCACACGGCGGGCGTCCTGGACGACGGGGTGGTCCCCTCGCTGAGCCGGGAGCGGCTCGATCGCGTGCTGGCCCCGAAGGTGGACGGCGCCTGGCACCTGCACCGGCTCACCGCGCAGCTGGACCTCGCGGTCTTCGCCCTGTTCTCCTCCGCCACCGCGCTGGTGGGCGCCGCCGGCCAGGGCAACTACGCGGCGGCCAACGCGTTCCTGGACGGGCTGGCCCACCACCGGCGCTCGCGCGGCCTGCCCGCCCTCTCGCTGGCCTGGGGGCTGTGGGCCGAACGCAGCGCCATGACGGGGCATCTCGAAACCGCCGACCTGACCCGGATGCGGCGGGTCGGCATGGGGGCGCTGTCGACCGAGGACGGCCTGGCCCTCTTCGACGCGGCCCACCGCACGGGCGGGCCGGTGGCGGTGCCGATGCGGCTGGACGCCGCCTCGCTGCGGGCGCAGGCGGCCGCCGGTGCGGGCCTGGCCGCAGTGCCGCCACTGCTGCGCGGGCTCGTCCGGGTCACCGGCCGTCGGGCGGTGGCCGCCGAACAGCCCACCGGGGGGACGACGTTGGCGCAACGGCTCGCCGGACTCCGCGCGCCGGAGCGCGAGCGACTGGTCCTGGACCTGGTCCTCGACGAGACGGCCGTGGTGCTCGGACACGGCCTCGCGGGAGCGGTCGACGCACGGCGGGCGTTCCGGGAGCTCGGCTTCGACTCGCTGGCCGCCACCGAGCTGCGGAACCGGTTGAACGCTGCGACCGGACTGCGGCTGCCGACCACCACCGTGTTCGACCATCCGACGCCGGCCGAGCTCGCGGCCCTGCTGCGGGCCCGCCTGCTGGAGGAGGCCGATGCCGATGGAGCACCCGGCGGCGCGTCCCCGGGAACGTCCGCCGGAGCGGCCGTCCTGGCGGAACTCGACCGGCTGGAGGGCGCGCTCGGCGAGGTGACGCAGGACGACGACGCCGTGGCCGGGATCACCGAGCGCCTCGAAGCCCTCCTCGGGAAGTGGAAGGACACCCGGGCCTTCGACGTGGAGGCCGCGCCCCGGGCGGATTTCGAGTCCGCCACCGTGGACGACATCTTCTCGCTCATCGACGAGGAATTCGGACTGTCCTGATCCGCTCCGCTGTCCCTTGTTCTGCCGCTCCGCTGTGCTCCGCCCGCTTGTCCTGCTCCGCCCGTTCGTGCCGCTCCGCCCGCTTGTCCTGCTCCGCCCTTTTGTCCCGCTCTGCTGTCCCGACCGCTCGGCCTGACTTCGAACGGCGCTCCTGGCCTCTACCCGTTGGACGGATTCCCGATGGATAACGAAGAGAAGCTCCTCGACTACCTGAAGCGCGTGTCCGCCGATCTGCGGCAGACCAGGGAGCGGCTGCGTGCGGTGGAGGCCGTGTCGACGGAGCCGGTGGCCGTGGTGGGGATCGGATGTCGTTATCCGGGGGGCGTGCGGTCGCCGGAGGATCTGTGGCGGTTGGTGGTGGAGGGTGGGGACGCGGTCGCGCCGTTGCCGGTGGATCGGGGGTGGGACCTGGAGGGGTTGTTCGATCCGGAGGCCGGGCGGCCGGGGTCGAGTTATGTGCGGGCGGGTGGGTTCCTGGACGCGGTGGGGGAGTTCGACGCGGGGTTCTTCGGGATCTCGCCGCGTGAGGCGTTGGCGATGGATCCGCAGCAGCGGTTGTTGTTGGAGACGTCGTGGGAGGCGGTCGAGCGGGCGGGGATCGATCCGTTCTCGCTGCGGGGGAGCCGGACGGGCGTCTTCGCCGGCGCGCTCTCCCAGGAGTACGGACCTCGGTTGCAGGAGGGCTCGGAGGACCTGGGCGGCTATCTGCTCACGGGCAACACGCTCAGTGTGTTGTCGGGGCGTGTGTCGTATGCGTTGGGTCTGGAGGGGCCGGCGGTGACGGTGGACACGGCGTGTTCGTCGTCGTTGGTGGCGTTGCATCTGGCGGTGCAGTCGTTGCGGTCGGGTGAGTGTGATCTGGCGTTGGCGGGTGGGGTGACGGTGATGTCGACCCCGGGGATGTTCGTGGAGTTCTCGCGGCAGCGGGGGTTGTCGCGGGATGGTCGGTGCCGGTCGTTCTCGGTGGATGCCGAGGGGTTCGGGATGGCCGAGGGTGTGGGTGTGTTGCTGGTGGAGCGGTTGTCGGATGCGCGTCGTCATGGGCATCCGGTGTTGGCGGTGGTGCGGGGCAGTGCGGTGAATCAGGACGGTGCGTCGAACGGGTTGACGGCGCCGAACGGGCCGTCGCAGCAGCGGGTGATCCGGCAGGCGTTGGCGAACGCGGGGTTGTCGGCGCGGGACGTGGACGTGGTGGAGGCGCACGGGACGGGGACCACGTTGGGGGACCCGATCGAGGCGCAGGCCCTGCTCGCCACCTACGGCCAGGAGCACTCGGCGGACCGGCCGTTGTACCTCGGGTCGGTGAAGTCGAACATCGGGCATCCGCAGGCGGCGGCGGGTGTGGCCGGTGTCATCAAGATGGTGGCGGCGATGCGGGCCGGCGTGCTGCCCAGGACGCTGCACGTGGACGAGCCGTCGCCGCATGTGGACTGGTCCTCGGGCGCCGTGGAGTTGCTGACGGAGGCCCGGGAGTGGGGTGTCTCGGCGGACCGGCCGCGCCGGGCCGGGGTGTCCTCGTTCGGGATCAGCGGGACCAACGCGCACGTGGTGGTGGAGCAGGCGCCCGACGAGGAGTCGGCGGAGTCGCCGGGTGTGGTGCCGGGTGTGGTGCCGTTGGTGGTGTCGGCGCGGGGTGGATCGGCCCTGCGGGGGCAGGCGGAGCGGCTGGCGGACTGGTGGGAGGACCGGGCCGAACTCGCTTCGGTGGATGTGGGGTTCTCGCTGGCCTCTGGGCGGGCTCGGTTGGAGCGCCGGGCGGTGGTGGTCGCGGCGGACCGGGCCCAGGGATTGGCGGGCCTGCGCGCGCTCGCCTCGCCCGAGGTCTCGCCCGAGGTCTCGTCCGAGGTCGTGGAGGGTACGGCCGATCTGCTGGACGCGACAGGTGTGGTGTTCGTGTTCCCTGGTCAGGGGGCGCAGTGGGTGGGGATGGGGGCTGAACTGCTCGATTCTTCGCCGGTGTTCGCGGCGCGGATGGTGGAGTGTGCGGAGGCGTTGGCGCCGTTCGTGGACTGGGATGTGTGGGATGTGGTGCGGGGGGTGCCGGGGGCCGCTTCGTTGGAGCGGGTGGATGTGGTGCAGCCGGTGTCGTTCGCGGTGATGGTGTCGTTGGCGGCGTTGTGGCGTTCGTACGGTGTGGTGCCTGCGGCGGTGGTGGGGCATTCGCAGGGGGAGATCGCGGCGGCGTGTGTGGCGGGTGCGTTGTCGTTGGAGGACGCGGCTCGGGTGGTGGCGTTGCGCAGTCGGGTGATCGCGGAGGGGCTTGCCGGGCTGGGTGGGATGGTGTCGCTGGCCCTGAGCCCCTCCGGAGTAGAGGAGTTGGTGGCGGCCGGGTCGGGTGGGTTGTCGGTGGCGGCGGTGAACGGTCCGAACTCGGTGGTGGTGTCGGGGGAGCCGGCGGCGTTGGAGGGGTTGCTGGCGGAGTGTGAGGCTCGGGGGGTGCGGGCGCGTCGGATCGCGGTGGACTACGCCTCGCATTCCGGGCAGGTCGAGTTGGTGCGGGAGCGGTTGCTGGACGTGGTGGGCGAGGTCGTTCCCCGGTCGTCGGAGGTGCCGTTCTGCTCGTCCGTGACGGGGGACTTCCTGGAGTCGGAGGGGCTGGACGCCGGGTACTGGTACCGGAATCTGCGGGAGCCGGTGCGGCTCGACGAGGCGGTGGCGCGGCTGTCGGGGCGGGGTTACGGGGTGTTCGTCGAGGTCGGCGCGCACCCGGTGCTCGGCCCGGGGATCCAGGAGACCGTTGAGGAACTCGGCGCCACCGCCGTCGTGGTCGGCACTCTGCGGCGCGGCGAAGGCGGCCAGGGGAGGCTGCTGACGTCGCTGGCGGAGGCGTGGGTGCGGGGTGTTCCGGTGGACTGGAGCGTGGCCGTCGCCGGTGGGCGGCGGGTGGATCTGCCGACGTACGCCTTCCAGGGTGAGCGCTTCTGGTTGGAGCCGGCGGTCGCGCCGGGACTGAGCACCGTGGACGCGTTGCGTTATCGCGTGGTGTGGCGGCCGTTGGGCGCGGTGTCGGCGGGTGGGTCCGTGGCGGTGTCCGGGGGTGAGTGGTTGCTGCTGGTCCCGGAGGGTGCCGTGGACGGTGGTTGGGGTGCGGCGTTGGCGGCCGAACTGGCCGAACGGGGTTTGCGTGCGCGGGTGTTGGTGGTGGGTGGCGGGTGTGATCGTGAGTCGCTGGCGGCGGTGGTGAAGGAGGCCGGGCCGGTCGGGGTGGTGTCGTTGTTGGCGGCCGGTGCGGGGTCGGTGGTGGCCGGTGGTGCGGTGCCGTGGGGGTTGGCGGCGACGGTGTCGTTGGTGCAGGCCTTGGAGGGGGTCGGGGTTCGGGCTCCGTTGTGGTGTGTGACGCGGGGTGCGGTGGCGGTCGGCGCCGACGAGCAGGTGCCGAGTCCGGAGCAGGCGATGCTCTGGGGTCTGGGTCGGGTGGTGGCCGCCGAGTTGCCGGACCGCTGGGGCGGCATCGTGGACGTACCCGACGTACCCGACGTACCCGACGTACCTGACGTGGAGTTGGTGCGGGGGGTGGTGTCCGCGCTGGTGGGTGGGCACGGTGAGGACGAACTGGCGGTCCGGGAGTCCGGGGTGTTCGTGCGGCGGTTGGAGCGGGCGCCGTTGGCGGGGGTGGCTCCGGTCCGGAGCTGGGAGCCGCGTGGCACGGTGGTGATCACGGGGGCCACCGGTGCGCTCGGTCGCCATGTCGCCCGCCGACTGGCCGGCACCGGCGCCGAGCACCTCCTGCTGCTGAGCCGCAGTGGCCGATCCGCGCCCGATGCCGAGGCGTTCGAGGCAGAGCTCACCGCCCTGGGTGCGAAGGTCACCATGGTCGCCTGTGATGTGTCCGACCGGGCGGCGGTGGCGCAGGTGCTGGCCGGACTGCCCTCGGAGTACCCGCTGACGGCCGTGATGCACACGGCGGCGCTGCTCGACGACTCCCTGATCGGCGATCTGACGGTTGATCAGATGGAGCGGGTGCTGCGTGTCAAGGTCGGCGGCGCCCGGGTGCTGCACGAGCTGACCGAGGGCCTGGATCTCTCCGCCTTCGTGCTGTTCTCCTCGATCGCCGGCACCTGCGGTCTGGCCGGGCATGCCAACTACGCGCCGGGCAACGCCTATCTGGACGCCCTGGCCCATCACCGGCGAGCCAAGGGCCTGCCCGCCACCGCGATCGCCTGGGGGCACTGGGACGGCGGCGGTATCGCGGCCCCGGCCATCGAGGAGCAGATCCGCCGGCGTGGTGTCCTCACCTTCCGCCCGGAGCTGGCGCTGGACGCGCTCGGAGGCATCCTCGACCACGACGAGACCGCGGTCGCCGTCTTCAGCACCCGCTGGGACGGTACGGGGCTCGGCGCGGGAGGCCGGCCGGTCCCGCTGCTGAGCGAACTCCTCACCGCCGGATCCCCGGCGGCCGACCCGGACCGCACGGCCGTGACCCCCTCCGACGGGCCGTCGGATCTGGTACGCCGCCTGGCCGAACTCTCCGCCGAGGAGCAGCGGAAGGCGCTGCTGGACATCGTCCGCCAGGTCGTGACCTCGGTCCTGCGGCACTCCTCCCAGGACACCGTCCTGCCCGGCCGTGCCTTCAAGGACCTCGGCTTCGACTCGCTGACCGCCGTCGAACTGCGCAACCGCCTGCGGGCGGCCACCGGGCTCCGGCTGGCCGCCACCCTGATCTACGACCGCCCGACTCCCCTCGCGCTCGCCGGGCACCTGCACGCCGAACTCCTCGGACACCTGCCCGCCGCCGCGGCCGTCCTGCCGGTGACGGCCGGCTCCGACGAGCCCGTGGTGATCGTGGGGATGAGCTGCCGGTTCCCCGGCGGTGTGCGCTCGCCGGAGGACCTGTGGCGGTTGCTCGACACGGGCACGGACGCGATCTCGGGCCTGCCCACCGACCGGGGCTGGGACCTCGGTTCCCTCTACGACGCCGACCCCGAGGCGACCGGACGGTCCTACGTCCGGGCCGGTGGATTCCTGAACGCCGCAACCGACTTCGACGCGGGGTTCTTCGGGATCTCGCCGCGTGAGGCGTTGGCGATGGATCCGCAGCAGCGGCTGCTGCTGGAGACGTCCTGGGAGGCCTTCGAGCACGCGGGCATCGACCCCGAATCGGCCCGGGGCAGCAGGACCGGGGTCTTCGCGGGCCTCAGCATGCAGGACTACGCGACGCTGCTGCGCGATGCGTCGAGCGAGGTCGAGGGCTACGCGGTGACCGGCAGCGCGGGGAGCGTGTTGTCGGGGCGTGTGTCGTATGCGTTGGGTCTGGAGGGGCCGGCGGTGACGGTGGACACGGCGTGTTCGTCGTCGTTGGTGGCGTTGCACCTCGCCGTGCAGTCGTTGCGGTCGGGTGAGTGTGATCTGGCGTTGGCGGGTGGGGTGACGGTGATGTCGACCCCGGGGATGTTCGTGGAGTTCTCGCGGCAGCGGGGGTTGTCGCGGGATGGTCGGTGCCGGTCGTTCTCGGTGGATGCCGAGGGGTTCGGGATGGCCGAGGGTGTGGGTGTGTTGCTGGTGGAGCGGTTGTCGGATGCGCGTCGTCATGGGCATCCGGTGTTGGCGGTGGTGCGGGGCAGTGCGGTGAATCAGGACGGTGCGTCGAACGGGTTGACGGCGCCGAACGGTCCGTCGCAGCAGCGGGTGATCCGGCAGGCGTTGGCGAACGCGGGGTTGTCGGCGCGGGAGGTGGATGTGGTGGAGGCGCACGGGACGGGGACCACGTTGGGGGACCCGATCGAGGCGCAGGCCCTGCTCGCCACCTACGGCCAGGACCGGGCCGCCGGTGTGCCGCTGTGGTTGGGGTCGGTGAAGTCGAACATCGGGCACACCCAGGCGGCGGCGGGTGTGGCCGGTGTGATCAAGATGGTGGCGGCGATGCGGGCCGGCGTGCTGCCCAGGACGCTGCACGCCGACGAGCCCTCGCCGCACATCGATTGGGACTCCGGGGCGGTCGAGCTGTTGACCCGGGCCCGGGAGTGGGACACGGGGGAGCGACCCCGGCGGGCGGCCGTCTCCTCGTTTGGGATCAGCGGGACCAACGCGCACGTGGTGTTGGAGCAGGCGCCGCCGTCGGAGGAACCGGCAGCCTCTCCCGCGGCTCCTCCGGTGGTGCCGTTGGTGGTGTCGGCGCGCGGTGGTGCGGCGCTGCGGGGGCAGGCGGAGCGGTTGGCGGACTGGTGGGAGGACCGGGACGAACTGGCGCTGCCGGATGTGGGGTTGTCGTTGGCGGCAGGGCGCGCGCGGTTGGACCGGCGGGCGGTGGTCGTCGCGGCGGACCGGACCCGGGCGTTGGCCGGCCTGCGCGCCCTGGGCGCAGCCGACCCGGCAGCGGGGGTGGTCGAGGGTACAGCCGATCTGCGGGACGAGGCGGGCGCCGTCTTTGTCTTCCCTGGTCAGGGGGCGCAGTGGGTGGGGATGGGGGCTGAACTGCTCGATTCTTCGCCGGTGTTCGCGGCGCGGTTGGTGGAGTGTGCGGAGGCGTTGGCGCCGTTCGTGGAGTGGGATGTGTGGGATGTGGTGCGGGGGGTGCCGGGGGCCGCTTCGTTGGAGCGGGTGGATGTGGTGCAGCCGGTGTCGTTCGCGGTGATGGTGTCGTTGGCGGCGTTGTGGCGTTCGTACGGTGTGGTGCCTGCGGCGGTGGTGGGGCATTCGCAGGGGGAGATCGCGGCGGCGTGTGTGGCGGGTGCGTTGTCGTTGGAGGACGCGGCTCGGGTGGTGGCGTTGCGCAGTCGGGTGATCGCGGAGGGGCTTGCCGGGCTGGGTGGGATGGTGTCGTTGGCGTTGAGCCCTTCCCGTGCTGCTGAGTTGGTGGCGGTCGGGTCGGGTGGGTTGTCGGTGGCGGCGGTGAACGGTCCGAACTCGGTGGTGGTGTCGGGGGAGCCGGCGGCGTTGGAGGGGTTGCTGGCGGAGTGTGAGGCGCGGGGGGTGCGGGCGCGTCGGATCGCGGTGGACTACGCCTCGCATTCCGGGCAGGTCGAGTCGGTGCGGGAGCGGTTGCTGGACGTGGTGGGCGAGGTCGTTCCCCGGTCGTCGGAGGTGCCGTTCTACTCGTCCGTGACGGGCGGCCGGGTGGACACCACGACGCTGGACGCCGGGTACTGGTACCGCAATCTGCGGGAGCCGGTGCGCTTCGACCAGGCGGTCCGGGCCTGCGTGGAGGACGAGTTCCGGGTGTTCGTCGAGAGCAGCGCGCACCCGGTGCTGAGCCCGGCCGTCGAGGAGACGGCGGAGGCACTCGGCGCCACCGCCGTCGTGGTGGGGTCGCTGCGGCGGGGGGAGGGCGGTCCGGACCGGTTCCTGACGTCGCTGGCGGAGGCGTGGGTGCGGGGTGTTCCGGTGGACTGGAGCGTGGCCGTCGCCGGTGGGCGGCGGGTGGATCTGCCGACGTACGCCTTCCAGGGTGAGCGCTTCTGGTTGGAGCCGGCGGTCGCGCCGGGACTGAGCACCGTGGACGCGTTGCGTTATCGCGTGGTGTGGCGGCCGTTGGGCGCGGTGTCGGCGGGTGGGTCCGTGGCGGTGTC
>NZ_JBHYYB010000096.1:0-18475 GCF_042752535.1 Kitasatospora sp. NPDC059327
GCCGGGGCGCCGTCGGACCCGCCGCGTGAGCCGGCCGGGTCGGCCGGGTCGTGCGGGCCGGCGCGGCCGGGCCGGGCCCGCCGGGTCGCGGGCGGGGCGGTGGCCGCCGCCCTGCTGGTGCTGGTCGCGGCCTGCTCCGGCAGCACCGGGACCTCCGGCGCCGGGTCGACGACGACCGGCTCCGGCCTGCCGGCCGCGGCCGCCTCCAACCGCCCGCCGGCCCCCGGCTCGTGGCGGCTGGTGTTCCACGACGAGTTCGCCGGATCCGCCCTCGACCCGGCGAACTGGACCACCTGCTACGACTGGAACGACGGCGGCTGCACCAACGCCGGCAACGGCGAGGACCAGTGGTACCAGCCGGGCCAGGTCAAGGCCGGCGGCGGCCGGCTCACCCTCACGGCGCAGCCCCGGACGGTGACGGGCAGTGACGGCCGGACGTACCCGTGGGTCTCCGGCATGGTCAGCACCGGCCGCGACAACTGGAACGCCAAGCCGCGCCACACGTTCACCTACGGCTACTTCGCGGCCTCGCTCAAGGTCCCGGCCAACCCGCACGGCTTCTTCCCCGCCTTCTGGCTGATCCCGGCCGCGACCCGGGGGACCCCGCCGGAGGTGGACATCGCGGAGTTCCCGAACACCGACCAGTACGTCCACATGAACCTGCACTGGCGCGGCGCGGACGGCTCGGACCAGCACGTCGGCCAGAACTGGGGCCCCGCCGACTTCTCCTCCGACTTCCACGTCTACGGCGTCGACTGGGAGCCCGACACGGTGACCTGGTACGTCGACGGCAAGGCCTGGTTCCAGGTCACCGACCCCTCGCGGATCCCGACGGTGGCCATGGAGATCGTGATCAACCTCGCCGTCGGGTACCTGGAGTCGCCGCCGCCCGGCACGACCTCGGCGGCCGTCCAGGCCCAGTGGGTCCAGGTCTGGCAGCACTGAGAGGTGGCAGCGGCATGGCACGAAGCCCGCTGCGCGCGGACCGCACCGTCCCCGCGCTCCTGGTGAAGGTCGGGCACTACCCGCAGTCGCACAGTGCCCTCGGCGCCGTGCGCACGCTCGGCCGGCTCGGCGTCCCGGTCTACGCGATGGTCGAGGACCGGCTGACGCCCACCGCGCTCTCCCGCTACCTGACCGGGGCGCTGGTCGGGCCGACCACCGGCCGGGAGCCGCCTGCCGCCCTGGTCGCCGCCCTGCGCGAGGCGGCCGGTGAGGTGCGGCGGCGGACCGGGCGGCGGGCCGTGGCGGTGGCCACCGACGACGAGGCCGCCGTGCTGCTCGCCGAGCACGCGCCGGAACTCGCCGAGGACCTGCTGCTGCCGCCGGTGCCGGCCGGCCTGCCCCGGCGACTGGCCGACAAGGGCGGCCTGTACGCGATCTGCCGCGCCACCGACACCCCCACCCCGGGTGCCTGCGCGCCCGTCGACCGGGACGGGCTGCTGGCCGCCGCACGGCGGTTCGGCTACCCGCTGGTGCTGAAGAACCTCGCCTCCTTCACCCGGCTGGAGCGCCCGGTGGTCGGCCACACCACCGTCGTCCGGACCGAGGCGGAGCTGCTGGCCCACTGCGCGCCGGCCGGCCGGTCCGGAGCCTCGTCCGGGGCCGCGGCCGGCGGTCCGTCCGGCGGTCCGCCGCTCGCCGTGCTCGCCCAGGAGTACCTGCCCGCCGAGCACGCACAGGACTGGATCACCCATCTCACCTGCGGCCCCGGCGGCGAGCCGCTCGCCGTCTTCACCGGCGTCAAACTGCGCTCCTGGCCCCCCGGCGCTGGCGTGACCACTCGGGCCCGGAGCATCGCCAACCCCGAACTGGCCGAGCTGACCGTGCGGCTGTGCCGGCGGATCGGCTACTGCGGGATCGCCGATCTCGACTGGCGGCTGGACCTGCGCGACGGCCGCTACAAGCTGGTCGACTTCAATCCGCGCACGGGCGCGCAGTTCCGCCTCTTCGAGACCGCCGACGGCGTGGACGTGGTGCGGGCGCTGCACCTCTCGCTCACCGGGCGCCCGGTGCCGCAGGGGCCCCAGCTGCCGCGCGGCTACGGCGTCGGCCAGCTCGACCTGCTCGCGGTCGGTTCCGCCCTCCGGGACGGGCACCGGTTGCCCGCCGACCTGTGGCCGCGCCGGGGCACCGAGCGGGCCTGGCTCTGCCCGGACGATCCGGTGCCCGCCGTGGCCGAGGCCGGCCGGTTCGGCGGCCGGGCCGCCCGGTACGCCGGCCGCCGGCTCGCGGGCGTGGTGCGGGCGGGCGCGGTGCGGGCGGCTGCCGGGGGAGCGGCGCGCTGCTGAGGGTGTTCGGGCGCCCGCTGATTGGTCCGGTGGGTCCGGTGGGTCCGGTGCGGGCGGGTCAGGCCGTCGCGCCGTCGGTGAGCGCGGCCGAGATCCGGCGGGCGGCGAAGTCGGTGCCGCAGACGAAGCGCAGCAGCGGGCCGAAGGTGTCCGCCGCGGACAGCCCGGTGAAGTACAGCCCCGGAACCGAGGACTCGAAGGCGCCGGACAGCCTGGGGGCCCCTGCCGCGGTGCGTCGCACCGCCCGCCGCAGGCCCGGATCGAGCAGGCCGAGGCGTTCGACGTCCACCCGGTAGCCGGTGGCCGCCAGGACGTGGTCGACCTCCAGCGCGCCGGTGACGCCGCGCAGCCGCACCCGGACGGCGCCCGCCCGTTCCCGCGCGGACTCCACCGAGCACCCGGTGACCACCGGCACCCCGGCGTCCTCGATCCGCTCCCGCAGCCACCAGGCACCGGCCGGGCCGAGCACCGTGCGCACCCGGCCGGCCCGGACGTCGTCGGGGAGGTGGCGGAAGGCCC
The DNA here is from genome assembly GCF_042752535.1 of Kitasatospora sp. NPDC059327. NCBI lineage: Bacteria > Bacillati > Actinomycetota > Actinomycetes > Kitasatosporales > Streptomycetaceae > Kitasatospora > Kitasatospora sp. NPDC059327. Next base: position 2,811 of record NZ_JBHYYB010000096.1, read on the forward strand.
AGGGGGCCCGGCAGTAAGCGAGGAGGTTCCAGCCGGGGCCGAGTCCGGAGCCCGGGTAGCGGGCCCGGACCGCCGCCGGGCGTTCGCCCGGCAGGTCCGTGTCGGGCGCGCTCCCGAACCTCAGCCGGGCCGTCCGGACCAGCAGCGTGGGCCGGGCCCCGGCCTCGGCGAGCAGGGCGGCGCTCTCCAGGGCCGACTGCCCGGCGCCGAGCACCGCGACCCGGCGGCCGGCCAGGCGGCCCAGGTCGGCGTGGTCGGAGGTGTGCGAGGCGAGGCCGTCCTGCCGCACGGCGGCCAGCACCCCGGGGACGTGCGCGAAGGCCCGCAACCCGGTGGCGAGCACCACGGCCCGGCTCCGCACCTCCTCGCCGGTGTCCAGCCGCAGCCTGAAGACCCCGTGGTCATAGCCGATGTCGAGCACCGCGCAGCGCTCGACCTCGGGTACGTACCGCTCCTGGAACCAGGCGCCGTAGGCGATGAACTCCGCGATCGGCACGGGGTAGCGGTCACCGATCGGCGGCAGCCCGCGGGCCGCCCGGTGGTCGGCCAGCCGGTGCCCCGTGGCGGGCGCGGAGATGTTCGAGGCCCGCGGGGTGGACTTCAGGAACATCCCCGCCGGCATGTGGTCGCGCCACCCGGCCATCGGCTCCCCGAACACCCGCGGGGTCGCGCCCCGCGCCGTCAGATGAGCGGCCGCCGCCAGCCCGTACGGGCCGGCCCCCACCACCGCGACCGGCAGTTGGTGCGTCGGCATGGACGCCTCCTGGAGTGCTGGGACGTCCTTCCAGGATGCCCCCGGCGCAGGGGCGCGGCATCAGGTGCGTGGACGAACGGGCCCGCGGGTGGCGGCCCGGTCCGCGGTGGCCCGGCCGCGGGCTCAGCCGACCAGCCGGGACAGCTCGATCGAGTGGCCGGTCCGCTCCACCTTGGCCCGCAGGTAGCGGATGTTGCTGGCGGACAGGTGCACGCCGGTCGGCACCCGGTGCTCGACCGTGATGCCGAGCCCGGCCAGCTGGGCGGCCTTGTCCGGGTTGTTGCTCAGCAGGTCGATGCCGGTGGCGCCGAGCGCCGTCAGCATCTGGGCGGCGGCGGTGTAGTCGCGCCCGTCCTCGGGCAGGCCGAGCGCGGTGTTGGCGTCATAGGTGTCGAGGCCGGAGTCCTGCAGGGCGTAGGCGTCCAGCTTGTTGTACAGCCCGATGCCCCGGCCCTCCTGCCGCAGGTAGAGGAGGTAGCCGCCGGCCTCGGCGATCCGCTCCACCGACTCGCGCAGCTGCGGCCCGCAGTCGCACCGGTCCGAGCCGAAGACGTCACCGGTCAGGCACTCCGAGTGCAGCCGCACCAGCGGCGTCCGGCCCTGCGGCGTCCCGTTCTCCGGGGTCGCACCCTCCGGGGTGGTGCTCGCCGGGGTGGTGCTCGCCGGGGTGGTGCTCGTCGGGGTCGTGCTCGCCGGGGTGGCGTCCTCCGGGGTGGTGCTCGCCGAGGTGCCGAAGGCGAGCGCCAGGTGCTCGGCGCCGTCCGCCAGGCCGTGGAAGGTGAAGACCTCGGCCTCGGCGCGGTACCCGTCCGGAAAGGTCAGCGGGATGCGGACCCGGGAGCGCACCGTGGCGGTACCGGGCCGGGTCGGAGCGGTGCCAGGCTGCGTCGGGGCAGGCTGCGGCATGGGCGGGGCCTCCGTTACCGGGGTGATGGTCGGACCCCGACGGTACTCGGTAGTTCCAATTTGAACAACTGGCTTCCGGATGCTCCCGCCGTGGTGCGGACCGTGACGACGCAGGCTCGCGACACCCCGTGCGGTCCGGCTGTTCCCGCCGGTCACGCCGGGTGCGGCGGTCCCGTCCCGGGCATGCCGGAGGGCGGGCGGCCCGGTCGGCCGCCCGCCCTCGTGGGCGCTCGCGCTGTGTTACAGGGTGCCGGTGATGGCGGTGCCGGTGTGGTTGCCGGTGACGCCCTGGAGGTTCAGGGCCTGGGGGGCGGTCCAGTTGCCGTCCGCGAGGCGGGTGGTGGTCAGGACGCGGTTGTCACCGGTGGTGAGGGCGAACTGGGCGCCGGTGTCGACCGGGGCGGCGCTCACCGAGGTGGCGGTGACCTGTCCGATGACGCTGCTGAGGGAGCCGAAGGGCTGCCAGGTGGCGTTGGCGTAGCGGATGGTGTGGAGCTGGGCGCCGGAGTCGGTGACGACGACGAGGTTCATGTCGTTGCCCTGGCGGGCCATGGCGAGCGAGGTGACCGGGGCCGTGGAGCCGGCGGCGCCCGCCACCGCGCCCCAGCCGGACCAGCTGCCGGTGGAGCCGGAGCGGATGGTGTGGTAGACCTGCCCGTTCGCGACGGCGGCGACCTGGAGGTCCCCGCCCACGCCGGCGGTGGCGAGGGTGGTGACACCGCTCAGCGGGCCGGCGGCCTCGAAGACCTTGCCGAAGCCGCTCCAGTAGCCGCCGCTGGTGCGGAGGGTGTGGAAGAGCTGGCCGTCGGCGAGGACGACGACCTCCAGGTTGGCGCCGGTGGAGGCGATGGCGACCTGGGTGATGTTGCCGAGGTCGCCGACGTTGGTGTTGAGGTCGCCGAACTGGCTCCAGCTGCCGTCGAGGTGACGGATGGTGTGGTACAGGTGGCCGTTGGCGCCGAGGGCGACGACGTGGGTGTCGCCGTTGATGCCGGCGGTGGCGACGACGCGCGCGCCGCCGATGTTCCCGGCCTTGGCCTGGACGTCCTCGTACGGGGTCCAGGAGCCGTCGTAGAGGCGGGCGGCCTGGTAGAGGTTGGTGCCGCCCTTGACCAGGGCCTGGGTCTTCCAACCGACGGAGGTGCCGCGGACCTGCTGGACCCAGGCGCCGAGGTCGTCGACGCGGGTGTTGCTGGCGCCGGTGCGGGTCTCGGTGCTGCCGAAGCAGCCGCCCTGCCAGGAGCGGGAGGCGACGGCGGCGAGTTCGGCCTTGCCGTTGACCTCGCGGACGACCGGGGCGCCGGTGTCGCCCTTGCAGACGGCGGCGCCGGCGGTGCCGGTGGTGCTCACCGCGTTCGTGGTGACGGCGTCGACGGTGAAGGCGCCGCTGTGGAGCTTGTCGGGGACCCACTCGGTCTTGGTGCGGCCGTAGGCGGGCACCCGCAGGCTCTCGCCGGTGGTGGCCGCGGTGGTGGCGACGGCCAGCGGGGCTATCCCGTCGATCGGCGTGGCCAGGCGGGCCATCACCAGGTCGCGGTCCTGACGCGGCACCAGCTCGACGATGCCGGCCTGCTGGCCGGCGCCGGTGGTGAGGTCGGTGCGGCCGACGGTGGCGGTGGTGTTCCACTTGGGCGCGCCGGCCTGCAGGGCGGCGGGCTGCGCGGGGTCGTCGGCGAAGCAGGACGCGGCGGTGATGATCCAGTTGCGGTCGACGAGGGTGCCGGTGCAGGAGCGGACGTTGTCGCCGATGGTGAGCTTGGCGGTGTAGGCGTAGGCGCCGTCCGCCGCCGGGTCCGCGGCGACGGCCCCGGCGGGTGCGGCGGAGAACGTGGCCAGCGCGCCGACCGCGACGGTGGCGGCGGCCAGAGCGCCCGAACGGCGGGTCAGAGTCGAGGTGCTGCGGAGCATTGGGAGTCCCCCTGAAGTCGGGATGGTACGCGGAGAACCGGTGGGGCGGACGATCAGTTCGATCACCCACCCCACCGGATCACCTGGGCTGACGCAAGGTCAATTCGTGCTGGTGGCGGTGATGGCCCGGACGCCGGTGGCGCCGCCCGGAAGGTCGCTCCAGGTGGTCCAGCGGCCGGCGTTGTAGTCGGCGTCGATGCCGTAGACCTTGCTGTCCTCGTTCACGGCGTAGACGTGCACGACGTTGTTGGAGGTGGTGCTGGTGAGGGCCTTCAGGCGGTTGTCACTGATCTTGGTCCACTGCGGGTCCCAGTAACCGGCGTCGTAGTGACCGCTGGTGCTGTAGAAGGCGTTGGCGCCGGCGATCGCCAGATCGATGGTGGCGCCGTGGGTGGCGGCGCTGATGGCCTTGACGTTCGGCAGGCTGCCGGGCATCTCCTCCCACTCGCTCCACCCGACGCCGTAGTCCGCGGAGCGGGTGTAGACCTTGTCGTCCTCGTTGATGACGAAGACCTGGGTGGAGTTGTTGTAGTACGCGCTGGTGACGGCCTTCAGGCGGTTGTCACCGATCTTGTCCCAGTACTGGTTCCAGGTGCCGGTGTCGTAGTTCCCGGTGGTCGCGTACAGCGAGCCGTCGCCGCCGATGATCATCAGATCGGCGAGGTTGCCACGGGCGGTGACGGAGATGTCCCTGACGCCCGAGGCGCCGCCGGGCACCTCGTTCCAGTCGCCCCACGTGCCGCCGACCTTGCCGTCACGGCCGTAGACGTGACCGTCGCCCGCGACCGCGAAGACGTGCACGGTGTCACCGATGGCGACGCTGTCGACCTTGAGGAGCTGGCTGCTCCCCATCGGCGTCCAGGGGCGGGTCCAGCGGCCGGCGTTGTAGTCGGCGACCGAACCCGACAGGGTGGCGTCGGCACCGATGATCTGCACGTGCGTACCCGCCTGGACGTCCGCGGTGCGGAACCGCAGCTCCTTCACCCAGGCGCCGAGGTCGTCGACGCGGGTGTTGCTGGCGCCGGTGCGGGTCTCGGTGCTGCCGAAGCAGCCGCCCTGCCAGGAGCGGGAGGCGACGGCGGCGAGTTCGGCCTTGCCGTTGACCTCGCGGACGACCGGGGCGCCGGTGTCGCCCTTGCAGACGGCGGCGCCGGCGGTGCCGGTGGTGCTCACCGCGTTCGTGGTGACGGCGTCGACGGTGAAGGCGCCGCTGTGGAGCTTGTCGGGGACCCACTCGGTCTTGGTGCGGCCGTAGGCGGGCACCCGCAGGCTCTCGCCGGCGGTGGCCGCGGTGGTGGCGACGGCGAGCGGGGTGATGCCGTCGATGGGGGTGGCCAGGCGGGCCATCACCAGGTCGCGGTCCGGGCGCGGTACCAGTTCGACGATGTCGGTCTGCTGGCCGGCGCCGGTGGTCAGGTCGGTGCGGCCGACGGTGGCGGTGGTGTTCCACTTGGGCGCGCCGGTCTGCAGGGCGGCGGGCTGCGCGGGGTCGTCGGCGAAGCAGCTGGCGGCGGTGATGATCCAGTTGCGGTCGACGAGGGTGCCGGTGCAGGAGCGGACGTTGTCGCCGATGGTGAGCTTGGCGGTGTAGGCGTAGGCGCCGTCGGAGGCCGGGTCGGCGGCGACGGCCCCGGCGGGGGTGCCGGCGAAGGTGCTGAGCGTGCCGGCGGCCAGCACTGCGGTCAGCACCCCGGTCACTCGGGTACGGGCAGAGGTCTTGGGAAGCATGTGGTGGTTTCCTAGGTCACGAAGACGGACGATTCCGACTGGCGCGCGGTCAGCCGGTGACGTGCAGTTCGACGAGGGTGGTTCGGAGCCTGGCCGAGTCCCTCGCCGACGCCCTTGAAGCCGTCCTTGGGAATGTCCAGGGTCTGGGTCGTGCGGGGCTTGTCGCATGGTGCTTCCCGCGGTGCCGGCGGGGTCCGGAGGGTGCGGACGTCGACTGCGTGCGCGGTGGGGCGAGTGACCGGCAGGGCCTCCGCGGGCCCCTGCTCGCGGGCACCCGGACAGCCGGGGACCCGCAGGGGGGGCGGAGGCTCGACCGGACGGCTCGGGCTCCGCCGGACGCGCTCGCGGGCGTGGGCGTCAGCCGCTGCCGTCACCGGTGGGAGCGGTGGAGCAGTCCGGCCCCGTCGCCGGTTGTCGCCATGGCGGGCAGGAAGGCCCTTGGGGAAGTGGTGAGCGCCGTGCACGACCTCATTCCGGCCCCCGCAGGACGCGGGATGCCGGGGAACGCGGTTTAGGCCGGCCGCTGTTGGCCGGAACCGGCCGGGTTACCGGCGGGCGACCAGCCGCAGCAATGTGTGGTCGTTCTGGTCCGGGTCCGAGGCTTCGCCGATCGGCGTCCAAATGTAGTCCCCAGGACCGTTCTTGGTGATGTCGAAGGTCTTCTCGGAGCCCTTGACCACCGCGGTCGCCTGGGTCGTGTAGTCGTTGCCGCGGATACCGACGACCTTCGGCAGTTCCAGTTCGAGGAAACCGCCCGATCCGGTGACCTTGAAGCAGACCCGGTCCGCCCGGCCGCGTGCCCACACCTCGATCAGGTTCTGCCCGTCGACGCAGTCGGCGAGAACGACGTGTCCGTCGCCGCGCTTCAGGACCAGGTTGCGGTCCGCGAGGATCTTTTCGGCGCCGGGGTAGCCGAAGTCCTCCACGGCCGGGGGCGGGGTGTCGGAGGCGGTAGCGGCGGCGGTACCAGCGGAGGTACCTGCCGCCACCCCGCTGGAAATGCCGATGAGCAGCGTCGAGGCGGCGAGGGCACCGACGATGACGGGACGGTGTCGCTTGCGCATGAAATCCCCCTGTATCGGAAAACTATCGAAGTCGGCGCTGTTCGCGCAGACCGCTTCTGAAGCAGGTCATTCATATCACTGCGGCACCGGGGTAGTTGAAGCCAATTCAGCGACCAAAAGGCTGCGTTTGCTGTCATGAATGGCGCTATGACCACATTTGTCACTGGGGCGGATTCCAGCCAACCTGTCCGAAAGAAGTCCCCCGGCAGGTAAAGGGTCGATTTCTGTGTCGCTCGCTATGTATGGTCCCGAACCGTGCGCATCGGCGCGCCACACCGCGCTGCCCGTAGCGGTCCGCTCCGGGTGGTGAACGGCGACTTCATCGAGGGGACATGGGGATTAAGGGGAGCGAATGCGTGGGCAAAGTCCTGCGCAATCCATGGCGGACGCGCGCGGCTCTGGCGGGGCTGTGCGCCGTCACGCTGCTTGCGGGGATGACGAACGGCTCCGCGGTGGCAGCGCCCGCGGTGGCAGCGCCCGCGGAGGCATCGGCGCCGGCATCGGCGCCGGCGGCGCCGAGCGACCGCGAGAAGGTTTTCACGGCGTGGCGCGACGGTGGTCGTGCCACCAAGTCGGCTGCGGAGAAGGCACTGTTGGGCTCGGACCAGGAGGTGAAGGCTTTCCTGGACGGTAGCTTGAAGCCCCTTCAGGCCGAGGACGAACGGGTCGCCGCTCTGGAACTGATCAACACCAGCGGCCGGGGGGTGCGTGATGCGGCCGGCAGGGCGCTCAGCGGCACACCCGACGAACTGCACGTCTTCCTCACCACGGGCTTCGAGGCGCCGTGGAAGGAGGACCTGCGGGTAGCCGTGCTGACCTCCATCAACCTGGACGGGCGCGGCGTGCGCGACGCGGCGCAGGCCGCGCTCAAGGACGGCTCCCTGGAGGCGCTCCAGACGTTCCTGGACAGCGGTCGGGCCCAGGCGCAGGAGGAGGACGACCGGGTCGACACCCTGCGGTTGATCGCCGTCGGGGGGCCGCAGGTGCGCAGCGCCGCGCAGCAGGCGCTCAGGGACGGCCCGGCGGAGGTGAAGGAGTTCCTGAGCAACGGGCAGCACATGGCCCGGGCCCGTGACCAGGAGAAGATGACGGTCTCCCAGCTCGCCGAGGAGGCGCGCACGGCCGGCCAGCAGGCGGCGCAGGAGACCGAGGCCGCCAAGCAGGCCTCGGCCCGTGCCGTCCACGCCGCCGCGGCCGCCAGAACGGCCGCGGAGCGCGCGGCCCAGGAGACCGAGGCGGCCAAGGACTCGGCCCAGAAGGCCAGTGCGGCCGCGGGCGATGCCGCGGACGCCGCCAACCAGGCCGCCCAGGCCGCGACCACCGCCATCGAGGCCGCCAACGCGGCCCACTCGGCGACCAGGGTGGCGGCCAGCGCCGCCTCCGCCGCCGCGGCGGCCGCGACCGCCGCGGGCAAGGCGGCGTCCCAGGCGTACCGGGCCGCCAACGCTGCGGCCGGGGATGCCGGTCAGGCGGCCAACGCGGCCGCCACGGCCAAGGTCGCCCGCGCCGCCGCCGCCGACGCCCAGCGTGCCGCGGACGCCGTCGACCACGCGGTGACCGCCGTGATCAACGCGGTTGACGCGGCCAAGTCCGCCGCCGGCGCGGGGGCGAACGCGGCAGCGGCCGCCGACGCCGCGGCGCGGGCCGGCGGGTACTCGCAGGCCGCCGGCGCCCAGGCCGAACGGGCGAAGGCCGCCGCTGCCAAGGCACGTGCGGCCGCCGCGACCGCGACCAGTGCCGCCAACTCCGCGGAGGCACTCGCCGGGCGCGCCGCCACCGCTGCCCAGCAGGCCAAGGCGGCGGCTCAGGATGCCGCCCGCCACGCCAACAACGCCGCCCAGGCGGCCGACGAGGCAGCCGCGCACGCCGGTCAGGCGGCCGGCGACGCCCAGCAGGCCACCCTCCACGCCCAGGCCGCCGTGGCCGCGGCCGAGACCGCGTCCAACGCCGCGGCCGCCGCCCGCCAGGTCGAGGAGGTCGCGCGCGCCGCGGAAGCGGCGCAGCTGGCGGCCGAGAAGGACAAGAAGATCCAGCAGGCCCAGGAGCTGCGGAAGCAGTACGACGAGCGTGGTGCTCAGGACCGCGAGGACCGGGCCGAGGCGGTGCGCGTCGACACCGCGACCAAGCAACTGCTGATCGATGCCGTGGCCCCGGGCACCGACCCGTCGGCCGCCGTGCGGATGGGCCGTCAGGCCGCTGCCGCTCTCTTCACCGACGGCGGCCCCTGGACCAGCCAGGCCGCCAAGGACGCGCTCACCGGCTCCGACAGCGACGTGCTGGAGTGGCTCAAGCAGCGCCGGGCCCTCGCCGCCGACCACGACGACCTGTCCCGCGTCGCCCACCTCGGCGAGTCGACCAACCCGCGGCTGCGCGCCGCGGCCCTCACCGCGCTGAACGGTTCGTCGCAGGACATCCAGGCCTTCCTCAGCGGCGGTCAGGACGCGGCCATGGCGGAGGACTACCGGGTCGACATCCTGCGGATCATCAGCCAGGGCGGCCGTGCCGTCAAGGAGGCCGGCAGCAGGGCGATCGACGCCAACACGCCCGCGGCCTTCCACCAGTTCCTGGACACCGACCAGTACCGCGCCCGCGAGGAGGACGACCGGGTGACGGCTCTCTCGCTGACGGCGGGCGGCGGGGTCCAGCTGACGGCCTCCGCCCAGGTGGCTCTGGCCGGACCACCCACGCAGTTGCGCAACTTCGTCGCCGCGGCCCAGTACCGGGCCGCCGAACTGGACCAGCAGAGCGCCGTCCACGCCGCCGACATCCAGCGGATCGTGGCCGACGCCTCGAACAGCGCCGCGGCCGCCCGGGAGACCGCGGAGACCGCGACCGCGGCGGCGCTGACGGCCCAGGGTGCCGCCACGGAGGCCCAGAAGTACGCGGACCAGGCCCGTCGCTCCGCGGACGAGGCCAACGGCTACGCGGACCAGGCGCGCCAGTCCTCGGACCGGGCGGACAAGTCGGCCAAGCAGGCCGCGACGTCCGCGCAGCAGGCCAAGAACGCCGAGAAGTCGGCCCGCGCCGATGCCGCGGCGGCCACCAAGTCGGCTGCCTGGGCGTCCTACTCCGCCTCCAAGGCGGCCTCGTACGCGAGTTCCGCCTACGGCTCCGCGGCCCAGGCCCGCAACTCGGCGCTGGCCGCGGGCCGCAGCGCCCAGGAGGCGGCGCAGGCCGGCACCGACGCGATGCGCATCGCCGGCGAGAAGATCGCCGCCGAGGAGCGTGCCCGCGCCGCCCAGCAGAGCCAGCCGCCGTCGACGCCGCCCCCGCCGGGCACGGTCACCGTCGGTGACCCGGACGGTCACGACTACATCAGTGACGAGGACGACCCGAAGAAGCACCCGCCGTTCCACGAGCCGAGCGGCTGGGAGAAGTTCTTCCGCAACCTCGGCAGCCAGGGGCAGCCGGACCCGATGGTGACGATCGTCGGCGGCGCGGAGCTGTGGGCCTGCCACGCCGGGTCGATGTCCTGCGAGCTGTTCAAGTACTGGGAGAAGAAGTCGGGCAAGCCGTTCAACTTCTCGGCGGACCAGATGCGCGACCTCTACACCAACCCGACCATGCAGATCGATCTGAACGAGCGGGCCACCAAGTACGCGCAGTCCGCGGCGGAGAAGTGCACCGGCGGGGCCGGCACCACGTGCACCGTGAAGCTCGACTCCAACTGGCTCGGGTTCACCTACAAGTACCCGGGGTCGAAGGACCACATCTTCGCCCTGCACTCCATCCAGTACCGCGTCAGCGGGGACGTGACCGCGACCGTGGTCAGCCCGGGCAAGGTGCGGCTGTCCGGCGACTACCGGTTCGACGTGAAGAAGGAATACAACTTCGACATGGACAAGCCGCCGATCGACGTCTGGGGGATCCCGGTCGACGTGAAGCTGCTGGCCATGGCTCCGAGCCAGGGGTTCGCCCGCGACTTCACCGTCCAGGGGAGCTCCACCGGGCACGTCGACACCACCACTGGTTGATCGCCCGATTCGGATCGGGTACCGTCCCGCGAGGCCTTCCTCGCGGGACGGTCCCCGCCCGGGAAAGGACAGTCATGCGTGTACGAAACACGGTGGGACCGCGCGGCGCCGGCCGGCCGCGACGCACGGCCGCGGTGGCCGTGAACGTGGTCCTCGCCGTAGCCCTGGCCGCCGGCTGCGCGTCCGCGGACCCGGATCCGAGGGCCTACCCGGGCAGCCCGAAGGGGCAGACCCTCGAAGGGGTCACGAAGGCCTTCGGGCTGGACCTGCCGGACTGCGGCCTGCAGGGCCTCGGATTCTCCGGGAGCTCGAAGTACCCCGCCCAGACCCTGAACCTGAGCTTCCGGGCTCCGAAGGACTGCGTGGGCCGCTTCCTCTCCGCGCACTCCGTCGACGTCGCCCGCCCCGTGCACTGGACCCCCGGCCAGGGGAACAAGACCGGGTTCGACTCCGAAACGGAGACGAGGGACTTCGGCTGGTCCTTCGACGAGGCCGTGACCTACGACCTCTTCGTCGACTTCAGGACCTCCACCGGGAGCCGCTTCAGCGTGGTGGCGGACCAGGACCGGGGGCAGGCGGAGCAGACGGTGTACATGGAGTCCCGCTACCTCGGCGGCTCCTGACCGGTCCTCGACCGGGACTCCTGAACGGCGCCGGCCCCGTTCAGGGCTTCGAGGGCTTCCTGGCAGCGGCACCCGGTGAGACCGGATCGCGGATCCGGCCTCCGGCGGTGAGCCGCCCGTAGGACGCCTCGCGGAAGGGGCGGTGGACATCCACACGGATGTCCACCGCCCCTTCCGCGTGTCCGGGGGCGGTTCGCGGACCGGACAAGGGGTTTCAGCATGTGGATGCGGTCGGACATCGGGTGTTAACACTGGAAGACTCACCCCCGTAACAGCGGTCCGGTAAGCCGCTTCGGCGTGCCTGACAGTGCGATGCCCTCAATGGCGAGGGGGACCGCCGGCGTCCCCGCGTGGGGCGCCTCGCGCGTGATTGCCGACGACCACGGAAGGTCCAGATCTGATGCCGGTCACCCCGTACCCCTCGGCGTCCTCCGACGCCGGGAACAGTGTCATCGAGTCGCTCTACGCCGAGATCCTGCGCCGCAACCAGGGCGAGCGGGAGTTCCACCAGGCCGTCCGGGAGGTGCTGGAGACCCTCGGGCCGGTGCTGGTCCGGCGGCCCGAGCTGGTCGACGCGCGGATCGTCGAGCGGATCGCCGAGCCCGAGCGCCAGCTGATCTTCCGGGTGCCGTGGTCGGACGACCGCGGCGGTATCCACGTGAACCGGGGCTTCCGGGTGGAGTTCAGCAGCGTCCTCGGGCCCTACAAGGGCGGGCTGCGCTTCCACCCGTCGGTGAACCTCGGCATCGTGAAGTTCCTCGGCTTCGAGCAGATCTTCAAGAACGCCCTGACCGGCATGCCGATCGGCGGCGGCAAGGGCGGCGCGGACTTCGACCCGAAGGGCCGCTCGGACGCCGAGATCATGCGGTTCTGCCAGTCCTTCATGACCGAACTCCACCGCCACCTGGGCGAGTACACCGACGTCCCGGCCGGGGACATCGGCGTCGGCGGCCGCGAGATCGGCTACCTGTTCGGCCAGTACAAGCGGATCACCAACCGCTACGAGTCCGGTGTCCTCACCGGGAAGGGCCTGGGCTGGGGCGGCGCGCAGGCCCGGACCGAGGCGACCGGGTACGGCTGCGTGCTGTTCACCGCCGAGATGCTGCGCACCCGGGGCGAGAGCCTGGAGGGCCGGCGGGTGGTGGTGTCCGGTTCGGGCAACGTCGCCGTCTACGCGATCGAGAAGGCGCAGCAGCTCGGCGCCACCGTGGTCACCTGCTCCGACTCCTCGGGCTACGTGGTGGACGAGAAGGGCATCGACCTCGCGCTGCTCAAGGAGGTCAAGGAGGTCCAGCGCGGGCGGGTCTCCGACTACGCGCGGCTGCGCGGCAGCCACGTGCGGTTCGTCGAGGGGCCGGGCGTGTGGAACGTGCCGTGCGAGGTGGCACTGCCGTGCGCGACCCAGAACGAGCTGGGCGAGGCGGACGCGATCGCGCTGGTCCGCAACGGCGTGAAGGCGGTCGCCGAGGGCGCCAACATGCCCACCACCCCCGAGGCGGTCCGGGTCCTCCAGGAGGCCGGGGTGGCCTTCGCGCCGGGCAAGGCGGCGAACGCGGGCGGTGTCGCCACGAGCGCCCTGGAGATGCAGCAGAACGCCTCGCGCGACTCCTGGACCTTCGCCCACACCGAGGCGCGGCTGGCCGAGATCATGCGGCACATCCACGACTCCTGCTACACGACGGCCGAGCGGTACGGCAACCCGGGCAACTACGTGGTCGGGGCCAACATCGCCGGCTTCGAGCTGGTCGCGGACGCGATGCTGGCCCAGGGCCTGATCTGACCTGAGCCCAGCCCTGCCGCGCCCGGCACCCGCCTCCCGGTACCCGACCGGAGCGGGTGTCGGGTGCGGCAGGGGCTGCTCCCCGCGTACGCGGGGATGACCCGCCGGCGATGGACGGGCGCCGTCAGATCCAGGTCCGCTCCCCGCGCACGCGGGGATGACCCCTCGAAGAGCGGCCACGAGTCCTACGCCGTCTCCGGTTCCCCGCGCACCCAGGGGTGCGCGTCCGGCAGCGGCGGGGCCGTCCCGCCTACCCGGCGAGCGACGCCACCAGGCGGTTCAGCACCGAGGCCGGGAGAGCCGGGTTGGCGCCCGCCCGGTGGGCGAGCTCCTCGTCGTCGAGGAGCTCGCCGAGCCGCCGCCGCGACAGGCGCGGGTGTCGGGCGGCGTCGGCGCGTACGTCCGGATCGGGGTCAGCGGACAGTCGGTCCACCGTGCCCGGAGGGGTCTGTGGGCTGAGGAGGGCGAGCCGTCGGACCATGGGGTCCGCGGCTTCGGCGTAGCCGGCCAGATCCTCGGTGGGGAAGTTCGGCCGGGTTGTCAGTGACCACCGCTCGCGGCCGGTGTATTCGAGGAAGCTGTCCAGCAGCAGCTCGGCCGGGGCCTGCGGGTGGTTCTGGGCGAGCAGGACCCGCACGCCCAGGTCCGAGTCGGACGACAGGAGTGCCACGAGGTCCGGTGGCAGGCCGGGATCGCTCGCGGCCCGGCGGCGCAGCAGGGGGTGGCCGCTGAGGGCGTGGCGGCGGGACCGCGCCGGGTCGTACATCGAGGCGGGGATGTCGAAGTGGCCGAAGGTCTCGTCCGAGCCGACCTGGTAGTCGATCGCGGAGCGCTCCTCCTCGGTGAGTGCCGGGTGCACGGAGATCCGGGTGCGGACCGCCGGGTCGGCGTCGGTGGCGAGGGCTTGCCGTTGTTCCGCGGTCAGTTCCGTTCGGCCGGCGACCGTCTCGCGTACGTGGGGGTCCGGATCCCGGGCGAGCAGTGCCAGGACGTCGAGCGGGAGGCTCGGGTTGCCGGCGATCATCGCCAGGTCCTCGCGCCCGACCGGGGCTGCCAGCACCTGTTCCACCACGCGGTGGGAGAGTGCGCCGTGCATCAGCAGGTGGGTCCGCGCGTGGCAGGACCGGTCCGGGAGCGCGCGCTCGACGTACTCGGGGTCGAGGTCCCTGTCGTGGCGCAGGGCGCGCTCGCGCACGTCTTCGTCCGGGTCGGCGAGCAGGGCCGCCTGTTCCCGCGGGGTCAGTTCCGACCACCAGGTGAAGGCGAAGGCCCTGACCTTCGGCTCCGGATGGGACGGGAACGTCCACCGCGCCGACTTCGGGACCTGCCGGTAGAGCGTGCCGAGGTCATCGTTGTCGTAGGTCGTGAGAATCCGGACCACCGTGTGCTCCGGGAGTTCGCTGCGCCCGTGTGGGAAGCCCGGTCCCTGGGCGAGCCAGGCACGGACCAGCCAGTGCGCGTCGTCCACCAGTCGCGCCCGCTGGGCGGGGTCGACGTGCGGGTTGGCGCCGAAGAAGCTCCGGGTGCGGTGGTCGGGGTGGGTGACCACCGCGTTCACCACTTCCTCCGGCAGGTCCCGGTCCCGGCAGAGGACCATCCGTACGGCGGCCGAGTCGCAGGCGAGCAGCCTGAGCAGCACGTCCGTACCGGCGTTGGGGTTGAGCGCCACCCCGGCGAGCCGGCGGGCCGGCAGATCGGCGTCCTGCCAGATCGCCTCGGCCGTGCGTGGATGATGGCTCATGATCGAACAACTCCCCCTGGTCGAGCGAAGCGCCGATTCTAACCCCGGGAAACAGGCCGGGAGGGTCTCCGCTGCCCGTCCCGGTACCCGACCGGAGCGGGCACAGGATGTCGGGTGCGGCAGGGTGGGTCCTTCCTACGGTGGTGGCAGTGGAGGGAAGGACGGGGTCGGATGCTGGAGCAGGTCAACCGGGCCATGGAGTACGTCGAGGAGCACCTGGACGGGCAGCTCGACGTGGCCGAGCTGGCGCGGATCGCTCGGACGTCGGAGTACCACTTCCGGCGGATGTTCTCCGCGCTGGCCGGGATGCCGCTGTCGGAGTACGTGCGGCGCCGGCGGCTGACCGTGGCCGGGGCCGAGGTGCTCGCCGGCGAACGGACGCTGCTCGACGTGGCGGTCCGGTACGGCTACACCTCGGGGGAGGCGTTCGCCCGGGCGTTCCGGGCGATGCACGGCGTCGGCCCGGGGGAGGCCCGGCGCGGCGGTGCGGTGCTGCGGTCCCAGCCCCGGATGTCCTTCCGACTCGTCGTCGAAGGGAGCAGCACCATGGAGTACCGCATCGTGGAGAAGCCCGCGTTCCGGGTGGTCGGCCGGCGGGCCCGGGTCCCGTTGGTCCACGAGGGGGTGAACCCGGCCATCGCCGCGTTCATCCGGGGGATCGCGCCGGAGGTCGTCGACCGGATCGCCGCCCTCTCGGACCAGGAACCGGACGGCGTCGTCTCGGTCACCGAGTTCTTCACGGACAGCCGCGAGGAGGGCGTCGAACTCGACTACTACCACGCGGTGGTGGCGGGTGCGGACACCGTCGTCCCGGACGGTCTGGACGTGCGGGAGGTGCCGGCCGGTACCTGGGCCGTGTTCTCCGACACGGGGACGTTCCCGCAGGCGCTCCAGGAGATGTGGCGGGACGTCTACACCCAGTGGTTCCCGTCCAACCCCTACGAGTCCCGGCCGGGGCCGGAGATCCTGCGCACGCGGTTCCTGTCCGAGGGCGTCGCCCAGGCGCAGCTGTGGGTCGGGGTGGAGCGCGCCACCCGGTAGAGGGCGGCGGATGTGGTGAACTGGGCCGGGGCGGGGGGGGGGGGGGGGGCCCCCCCCCCCCCCCCCCCCGAAAAACTAAACGCGAACTGGAATAACCCTCGCAAAAAAAACGGTGGCGAGAGAGGCATAGATTTGCAGTAATGAAC
>NZ_JBHYYB010000096.1:18485-34579 GCF_042752535.1 Kitasatospora sp. NPDC059327
TGGGTTGCTCGGTGTGTTTTTTGGGTGGGTTGGTTGTGTGTTGGGGGTGGGTGGGCGGCGTGGTGTGTCCCCCCCCCCGCCCCCCCCGCCCGACTGTTAGGGTCCGCGCATGATGAAGCGCGTGCCCTTCCAAGGGGCGGAGAAGGAGAGCCTGTTCGTGGCTCTCGACCGGCACCGCGACGCGGTGCTCTGGAAGCTGGAGGGCCTGGACGACGAGCAGCTGCGCCGGCCGATAACGGCGTCCGGGACGACGCTGCTGGGGTTGGTCAAGCACCTCGGCGGGGCCGAACTCGGCTGGTTCTGCCAGGCGTTCGGCCGTGAGACCGGTCCGCTGCCGTTCGATCTCGACGAGGACGACCAGTCCGACATGCGGGTGCGGCCGGACGAGTCCACGGCCGACATCCTCACCTTCTACGCCCGCGCCCGGGCCAGTGCCAACCAGGTGATCGAGGAGTTCGCGCTGGACGAGCTCGGCCGGGCCTGGTTCGGCGACGAGGTGTCGCTGCGCTGGGTGCTGATCCACATGGCGACCGAGACGGCCCGGCACGCGGGCCACCTCGACATCCTGCGCGAGCTGATCGACGGACGGACGGGGGACCACAACCGGGGCTGACCGAAGGGTCGCGGCCGCCGCCCCGCCGCCCCGCCGCCCCGCTCAGCCCAGGAACCGGCCGTTCCGGGCCACCACCCGCCCGGCCCGGACGACCAGTTCGCGCTCCGGCAGGTCGACCACCACCTGGGGCAGGCACTCGCCCGTCACCAGCATGAAGTCGGCGGGCGAGCCCGGGGTGAGGTCGGCGGCGGGCAGGCCCAGCAGCTCGGCGCCACCGGCGGACGCGAGGGCGAAGCACTCGGTCAGCTGGGTGTCGGTCCGCGCGTCGGTGGTCCAGCCGAGCAGGTGGGCCCGGTGCAGCATGTCGGCGTTGCCGAACGGGCTCCAGGAGTCCCGGACGCCGTCCGAGCCGAGCCCGACCTGGACCCCGTGTGCCGCCAACTCGCGGAACGGCAGCACCTGGTGGGCCGAGGGTGCGACGGTGGTGAGCCCGATGCCGGCGTCGGCCAGCAGCTCGGCCAGGGCGCCGAGTGCGCCGCCGGACAGCTCCGGCACGCAGAAGGCGTGGCTGACCACCACCCGCCCCCGCAGCCCGGCGGCCTTCGTCCGGGCGGCGATGTCGCGCAGCGGGGCGAGCCCCCGTTCGCCGGTGTCGTGCAGGTGGATGTCCAGCCGGAGGCCGTGCCGCTCGGCGAGGGCGAAGACCTGGTCGAGCTGGGCCGGGCCCTCGCCGTCACCGCCGACGCCGTCGAACCCGGCCGGGTCGATCCCGCCGACCGCGTCGATCAGCCCGCTCGCCGCCGCCTCCGCGAGCAGTGCTCCCGCGCCCGGCGTCCGGCGCACCCCGTGCTGGGGGAAGGCCACCACCTGGACGTCCAGTGCCGCCCGCAGCCGCTCCCGGGCCGCCGCCAGCCCCTCCACGCCGGCCAGGCCGTAGGCGGGCGCCACATCGACGTGGGCGCGGACCGCCCGCGTCCCCCGGGTCACCGCGTGGGCGAGCAGCCGCTCGGCCCGCTCGGCGAGCGGGGTGCGCTGCCGCTCGTACAGTTCGACGTCGCCCCGGACGTACTCGGGGAGGCCGCCCGCCGGGCGCCGGCTGTACCAGGGCTCGCCCCAGGCGGTCTTGTCCGGGTGGATGTGCGCGTCCACCAGGGTCGGCAGCGCGATCCGCCCGGCGCCCTCCACGACCTCCACCCGCGCGCCCTCGGGCACCCGCTCGACCAGCACCCCGCCGGCGGCGATCAGCTCGACGGGTGCGGCGCGGCCGTGGGGGCGGACGTCGCGGAAGACGGTGGCGGTGGCGGGTGCGGTCATGCTTCCTCCTGGTTTGGGCGACTTTGTTGGCGATACCAACCAACCCGACGGCGGCCCGGTTCGTCAACGCCTCCCGGGGCGCGCGGCGACGGCGCCCCGCCCGGCACCCCGAGCAGCGTGACCGCCCCCGGCCGCTCGCACGCCCGTTCGGCGCAGCAGCGGCGGACCGGCGCCGGTCCGAGCCGCATGCTGGGGCGGGGGAGCGGGGGCACTGGCGGAGGAGTGGATCGAGGATGGTCAAGGCGTTGGGGTTCGTCGACTACGGCGGGCCGCAGACCCAGGAGTTCCTGGACCGGCCGGCGCTGGAGCCCGGCCCGGGACAGCTCGCGATCGCCGTCCGGGCGGCCGGCGTGAACCCGGTGGACTGGAAGATCCGCCGCGGGCTGATGGGGCAGGACCGCGTGCTGCCCGCCGTGCTGGGCCAGGAGGCGGCCGGAGTGGTGGAGCGGATCGGCCCGGACGTCACGGGGTTCACCCCCGGCGACGAGGTCTTCGGGACCACGGCGGCCGGCGGCTACGCGGAGCAGACCCTGCTGCTCGCGGCGATGAGCGCGGTCAAACCCGCGGGCCTCGACTTCGCCGAGGCGGCGACCCTGCCGGTGGCGGCGGCGACCGCCGACGACGGGGTCCGGGACGTCGGCGTGGGGGCCGGGCAGACGCTGCTGATCCTCGGTGTCGCCGGCGGTGTCGGCAGCGCGGCCGCGCAGATCGCCCGCAGTCGGGGCATCCGGGTCGTCGGTACGGCGAGCGACGCCAACCGCGGCTTCGTGGAGTCACTGGGCGCGGTGCAGGTGCGGTACGGCGACGGTGTGGCGGAGCGGATCCGGGCGGTCGCGCCGGACGGCGTGGACGGCATCCTCGACCTGGTCGGCGGGGCCGATCTGCGGGCCGCGGCCGAGACCCTGGCCGACCGCTCGAAGCTGGTCTCCACCGTCGACCCGCCGACCGTGGCGGAGCTCGGCGGCCGGTTCGTCACCCGTGCCACCACCCCCGCGTCCCTCGCCACCCTGGCCGGCCTGGTCGCGGCCGGTGAACTGGACGTGCACCTCACCGGCCGGTACCCGCTGGCCCGGGCCGCCGAGGCGCTCGCGCAGGTCGAGTCCGGGCACGCACGCGGCAAACTGATCCTCGACATCGGCTGAGAGCAGGGCGAGATGAAGCAGCGCACGGTGACGGTCGGCGGTCCCTGCTGGGTGGAGCACGGCAGCTCCGACCCGGCGGGCGCCAAGCGGTTCTACGGCGAGCTGTTCGGCTGGCAGGCCGTCGAACTCGACGCACCGCCGGAGGCCGGCGACTACACCTTCATGAAGCTGGACGGCGCGATCGCGGCCGCCGTCGCGCCACTCTACGGGGAGGACCAGCCGACGGCCTGGAGCGTCTCCTTCGCGGTCGCGGACGCGGAGGCGTCCGCCGCCCGGATCACCGGCGCGGGCGGCAGCATCGTCGTCCAGCCGATGGCGGCGCTGGGCCTGGGCCGGTTCGCGATCGCCGCCGACCCCTCCGGCGCGGTGTTCGGGCTCTGGCAGGGGCAGACGCTGGCGGGCGTCGAGGTGCTCAACAGCCCGGGCGCGCTCGGCTGGGTGGAACTGCTCACCCGGGACCCGGACCGGGCCCGGGCCTTCTACCCGGCGGTGTTCGGCTGGACGGTCCGCCCCTCCGAGGTCTACCCCCAGTGGGGCCTGGACGACGCCGACTTCGGCGGGATGCTGACGATGGACGACCGCTTCCCGCCCCAGGTGCCGCCGCACTGGCTGCCCTACTTCGCGGTCGCGGACGTGGACGTGACGGTCTCCCGGGCCGCCGCCCTGGGCGCCGAGGTCCTGATGCCTCCCACCTCGATGCCGGACGGGCCCCGGGTGGCCGTCCTGCGCGACCCGCAGGGCGCGGCCTTCGCGGTGCACCTGGCGGGGGCGGAGGGCTGAACCACCCCGGCGCGGGACGGCCCGGTGGCCCCGACGCTCGGCGGTCCCGCTACTCGGCCGACCCGCTACTCGGCATCCGCATCCGCCTCCGCAGCGGTCCCGGTCCCGGTCCCGGTCCCGACCCCGGCAGCGGCGCCGTCGCCGCCCCGGCGCGCGTCGCGGCCGCCGAGCCGAGCGGTCAGCAGCGCGCCGGCCGTCACCAGCAGGGCGGCGGCCGGGACCACGTCACCGACCCGGTCGTACCAGGTCGCCGTGGACGGCGCGGTGAGCGGTACCCGGACCGTCAGGGCGCCGGTGCGGTCCGTGCCGAACCGGGCCAGCTCGCGGCCCTGCGCGTCGAAGGCGGCCGAGACCCCGGTGAGCGAGGCCTGGACGGCCGGGCGGCCGGTCTCGGCGGCCCGGATCGCGGCGAGCGAGACGTGCTGCTCGGGCGCCCAGGTGCGCTGGAAGGTCGAGGTCGAGGACTGGTAGACCAGCAGTCGGGTGCCGTCCCGGGCGGCCGTCCGGGACATGTCGGGGAAGGCCGACTCGAAGCAGATCAGCGCCCCGACCGGCAGCGGCGACCCGGTGCGGTCGGTGGCCGGGAGGACGTGGAACGCGCTGCCGGGGGCCCGGTTCTCGCCCGCCGCCCGGCTGACGCCGGCGATCCAGCCCAGCAGCGGGCGCAGCGGGATGTACTCGCCGAACGGCACCAGCCGGATCTTGCGGTAGCGGTCGACCGTCCCGGTGGGGGAGATCAGCACCGCGTCCTTGGAGATCCGTCCGTCGGCCTTGCGGGCGTCCTCGCCCGCCAGGATCTCGGCGCCGGTGACGGCGGAGAGGCGGCGCAGCCGGTCCGTCGTGACCGGGTCGCGGTCCAGGTCGGTGGTGGTGCTGCTCTCGCCCCAGACGATCAGGTCGACCGGGCGGCCGCCGAGGGCCGCGGTCGCGGTGGCACTGGCCTCGAAGCGGGCCCGCGGATCCTCGACGATGCCGGGCTGCACCAGGGCCACGGTGACCGACCCGGCGCCGACGGGCGCGGGGCGCAGGGCGAACAGCAGCGGCCCGGCCGCCAGGACGAGCACCGTGGCCAGGGCCGCCAGCGCGCGGGGCCGCCACCCGGCGGCGGTCAGGACGATCAGCACACCGGTGTTCACGGCCACCACGGCGGCGCTGACCAGCCAGATCCCGCCGGTCGAGGCCAGCGCGAGGACGGCCGGGTGCTGCCACTGGGTGGCGCCGAGCAGTGCCCACGGTCCGCCGAGGGCCTGCCAGGAGCGGGCGTACTCGGTGGTCAGCCAGACCGCGGGGACGACCACCAGGGCGGACAGCGCCCGACGGGTGGTCAGCGGCGGGTGCAGCAGGCGCCACACGGCGTACCCCACCCCCGCCTGCAAGGCCCCGAACAGCACCGCGAGCACCGGCAGCGCCGGCCCGATGGACGGGATCAGCCAGTACATCCCGGTGAGGATGAACCCCGCGCCGAACCACCAGCCGCGCACCGCCGCCTCCCGGGCCCCGGGCGCCCGCTGCGTCAGCAGCAGGCCGGGCACCAGTGCGACCCAGGCGAGCGCGGCGACACCGGGGGCCGGGAAGGCGAGCACCGGCACCGCGCCGCAGGCCAGCGCGGCCGCCCGTGCGCGGTAGCGGTGGGCCCGGCCGGCGCGGTCGGAGGCGGTGGGCGCCCCGAGGGCGGGCCGGGGCAGTGTGAGGCGGCGGGACATGCCCCGTATTGTCCGCTTCGGTGGCGATCACTGCCAGGGTCCTGTCACCCGAACGGGCGATAGGACCCCGGCAGCGGCCACCAGCGGCCACCAGCGGCCGGCTGCGCCAAGCAGCGACCCGCCGCGACCCGCCGCGGCCGCGTCAGCCCTCGTCGCCCTCCAGATCGCCCTCGGTCTCCAGGAACGCGGCCTGGAGCTGCTCGATCAGCGCCGGGTCCGGCTGCTCCCAGAGCCCGCGCTCGGCCGCCTCCAGCAGGCGCTCGCTGATGCCGTGCAGCGCCCAGGGGTTGGCGTCGGCCAGGAACTCGCGGTTGACCGGGTCGAGGACGTACTCCTGGGTCAGCTTCTCGTACATCCAGTCGGCGACCACCCCGGTGGTGGCGTCGTAGCCGAAGAGGTAGTCGACCGTCGCCGCCATCTCGAAGGCGCCCTTGTACCCGTGCCGGCGCATCGCCTCGATCCAGCGCGGGTTGACCACCCGGGCGCGGAAGACCCGGGCCGCCTCCTCGGTCAGCGTGCGGGTGCGGACGGTCTCCGGGCGGGTCGAGTCGCCGATGTAGGCGGTCGGGGCCTTGCCGGTGAGCGCCCGCACGGTGGCGACCATGCCGCCGTGGTACTGGAAGTAGTCGTCCGAGTCGGCGATGTCGTGCTCGCGGGTGTCGGTGTTCTTCGCGGCGACGGTGATCCGCTTGTACGCCGTCTCCATCTCCTCCCGGGCCGGCCGCCCGTCCAGGCCGCGCCCGTACGCGTAGCCGCCCCAGACCGTGTACACCTCGGCCAGGTCGGCGTCGGTGCGCCAGTCGCGGCTGTCGATCAGCTGGAGCAGGCCGGCGCCGTAGGTGCCCGGGCGGGAGCCGAAGACCCGGACGGTGGCCTTGCGCTCGTCGCCGTGGACGGCCAGGTCGGCCTGGACGTGGGCCCGGACGAAGTTGTCGGCGTCGGCCTCCTCCTGGGCGGCGGCCAGGCGCACCGCGTCGTCCAGCAGGGCGACCACGTGCGGGAAGGCGTCCCGGAAGAAGCCCGAGATGCGCAGGGTGACGTCGATCCGCGGGCGGCCCAGCTCGGCCAGGGAGATCGGCTCCAGACCGGTGACCCGGCGCGAGGCGTCGTCCCAGACCGGGCGCACACCCAGCAGGGCGAAGGCCTCGGCGATGTCGTCGCCGGCGGTGCGCATCGCGCTGGTGCCCCAGAGCGAGAGCCCGACCGAGGGCGGGAAGGCACCGTCGTTGTCGGCGGTGTAGCGCTCGACGAGCGAGGCGGCCAGCGCCTGGCCGGTCTCCCAGGCGAGCTTGCTGGGCACGGCCTTCGGGTCGACGGAGTAGAAGTTGCGGCCGGTCGGCAGCACGTTGACCAGGCCGCGCAGCGGCGAGCCGGAGGGCCCGGCCGGCACGAAGCCGCCGCCGAGCGCGTGCAGCACGGCGTCCAGCTCGTCGGTGGTGGCCGCCAGGCGCGGCACCACCTGGGTGGCGGCGAACGCGAGCACCTCGGCGACGGCGTCCGGCAGCCCGGCGGCGACCTTCTCGACGGCCTCCGGCGCCCAGTCCTCGGCCTCCATCGCCTCGACCAGGGCGCGTGCCCGCGCCTCGGCCGCGTCGGTGGCGCCCAGCGTCAGCGCGGCCTCGTCGAGGCCGAGGGCCTCGCGCAGGCCGGGCAGCGCGCTGACCCCGCCCCAGATCTGCCGGGCGCGCAGGATGGCGAGCACGATGTTGACCCGGTCGGTACCGGCCGGCGCCTGGCCGAGGACGTGCAGGCCGTCGCGGATCTGGGCGTCCTTGATCTCGCAGAGCCAGCCGTCGACGTGCAGCAGGAAGTCGTCGAAGCCGTCGTCCTCGGGGCGCTCGTCCAGGCCGAGGTCGTGGTCGAGCTTGGCGGCCTGGATCAGCGTCCAGATCTGGGCACGGATCGCGGGCAGCTTGGCCGGGTCCATCGCGGCGATGTTGGAGTGCTCGTCCAGCAGCTGCTCCAGCCGCGCGATGTCGCCGTAGGAGTCGGCGCGGGCCATCGGCGGGACGAGGTGGTCGACCAGGGTGGCGTGCGCGCGGCGCTTGGCCTGGGTGCCCTCGCCCGGGTCGTTGACCAGGAAGGGGTAGATCAGCGGCAGGTCGCCGAGGACGGCGTCCGGGCCGCACTCGGCGGAGAGCGCGGCGGTCTTGCCGGGCAGCCACTCCAGGTTGCCGTGCTTGCCGAGGTGGATGACGGCGTCGGCGCCGAAGCCGCCGTCCTCCTGGGCGGCCGCGATCCAGCGGTAGGCGGCCAGGTAGTGGTGCGAGGGCGGGAGGTCGGGGTCGTGGTAGATCGCGACCGGGTTCTCGCCGAAGCCGCGCGGCGGCTGGATCAGCACCAGCAGGTTGCCGGAGCGGATCGCGGCCAGCACGATGTCGCCGTCCGGGTTCTGCGAGCGGTCGACGTACAGCTCACCGGGGGCGGGGCCCCAGTGCTCCTCGACGTTCGCGCGCAGCGCCTCGGGGAGACCGGCGTACCAGCGGCGGTAGTCGGCCGCCGGGATGCGGACCGGGTTGCGGGCCAGCTGGTCCTCGGTGAGCCAGTCCTGGTCGTAGCCGCCGGCCGCGATCAGCGCGTGGATGAGGGCGTCGCCCTCGTGCTGAGCAGCTTGTCCGCCCGCCTCCGGGCGCTCTTGACCCGGTGCCGACGGTCGTCGCTCCCTCGCTCCTGCGTCGCTCCCTCGCTCCTCCCTTTCGGCACCGGCGCGCCCTTCGGTCCGGGGCGCCACAGTGTCCAGCCCCGGCAGGTCGGTGCCGAGGTCCATGCCCTCCGCGCGCAGGCGCGCCAGCAGGCGCATCGCGCTGGCCGGGGTGTCCAGGCCGACGGCGTTGCCGACCCGGGCGTGCTTGGTCGGGTACGCGGACAGGACGAGGGCCAGCCGTCGCTCGGCGGCCGGGATGTGCCGCAGCCGGGCGTGCCGGACGGCGGTGCCGGCGACCCGGGCGGCGCGCTCGGGGTCGGCGGCGTAGACGGTGAGGCCGTCCTCGTCCAGCTCCTTGAAGGAGAACGGGACGCTGATCAGCCGGCCGTCGAACTCCGGAACGGCGATCTGGGTGGCGGTGTCCAGCGGGGAGAGACCGTCGTCGCTGGCCTCCCACTGGGCGCGCGACCAGGTGAGGCAGAGCGCCTGGAGGATCGGGCGGTCCAGGGCCGCGAGCGCGCCGGCGTCCCAGGCCTCCTCGTCGCCGCCGGCCTGCGCGTCGGCCGGGCGGGTGCCACCGGCGGCCAGCACGGTGGTGACCAGGGTGTCGGCCTCGCCGAGCGCGGCCAGCAGTTCGGGCTCGGCACCGCGCAGCGAGGCGCAGTAGTACGCCCGGGCCCGCGCGCCCTGGTCCTCGATCGCCCGGCAGAGGGTGTCGACGAAGGCGGTGTTGCCGCTCATGTGGTGGGCGCGGTAGTAGAGCACCGCGACGATCGGGCCCTCGGTCGTCCGGGCCTCGCGCTCCAGCGGGCCCCAGGCGGGCGCGGAGGCGGGCGGGGCGAAGCCGTGGCCGGTGAGCAGCACGGTGTCGGAGAGGAAGGAACCCAGCTCGGCCAGGTTGGCCGCGCCGCCGTGCGCGAGGTAGGCGTGCGCCTCGGCGGCGATGCCGGCCGGCACGGTCGACAGCTCCATCAGCTGGGCGTCGGGCGCCTGTTCACCGGTCAGCACGATCACCGGGCGCGGGCCGGCCAGCAGCGCGTCCAGGCCCTCCTGCCAGGCGCGGCGGCCGCCGAGCAGGCGCACCACGACCAGCTCGACACCCTCCAGCAGGGCGGGCAGCTCCTCGGGCGAGAGCCGGGCCGGGTTGCCGAGGCGGTAGGGGACGGGGCCCTCACTGGCACGGGCACTGAGCAGGTCGGTGTCGGACGTCGACAGCAGCAGGATCATGCGAAGGCCCTCCCGGCCTCGATGGCGGGCATGGGCACGGGCGACGACGCGGTGGTCGCCCGTGGGGGCACGGGCGACGACGGGGTCGCGGGCATGCGGCGGCGCATGGCGTCAAGCCTTCCTCGGGGTCCGCGCCCCGGGCCGGTGGAGGACGGCAGGAGTTCCTGGCTTCCACGGCGTTTGAACCGTGGTCACAGTGGCGGGACCGCACCGGGCTTGCACCGGCTTCCTCCCCTGCGCCGTCGCTGGCGTGCGGGCGACCCCGCGGGGCCGCCCGGCAGCATCGTACGGGGTGTGGCTGACCTGGGGGAGAGCGGCCGAGAGTGTGACCGGAAGGACAGCGGCAACCGATCGGATCATCTGTATGCTCGCGGCCATGCCACCGACACCCGAAGCGACCGCGCCGGGCGCCGCCGTGCCCGACCGGGGCCGCGCGGACGCCTGCCCGGGGGCGCTTCGTCTGCATACCGCCGCCGACGGCGCCCTCGCCCGGGTCCGCCTGCCCGGCGGACTGCTGACGGTGGATCAGGCACGGGCACTGGCCGGGGCCTCGGCGGCGCTGGGCGACGGCGGCCTGGAGATCACCTCGCGCGGCAACATCCAGCTGCGCGGCCTCGCTTCGGACTGCGGGGCCGAACTCGGCGACCGGCTGCGGTCGGTCGGGCTACTGCCCTCCGACACCCATGAGCGGGTCCGCAACATCGTCGCCTCGCCCGGCCCCGGCGGCGGCCACGCCGAGGTCCGGGCCTGGGTGCGCGAACTGGACGCCAAACTGTGCGCGAGCCCGTGGGCGGTGGGGCTCTCCGGCAAGTTCCTGTTCGCCCTGGACGACGGCCGCGGTGACGTGGCCGCGCTCGACGCCGATGTGACATTGATCGCAGGGCCGGACGGCAGCGCGCTGCTGCGCCTGGGCCGGTCGGCCGCCGCACGGCCCGTCCCGGCCGCGCGGGCCGTGGACGCGGCACTGGCGGTGGTCCGGGACTTCCTGGCCGTGCTGCGCGCCACCGGCCGCGAGGCCTGGCACCTGCGCGAGGTCCCCGACCTGCTGCCGGCCGGGACGGTCCGGCTGCCGGCGTTCGCCGGTACGCCGCCGCCGCTCGGCGCGGTGCCCGGCGGTCTGTCGGTCGCCCAGCGCTTCGGCTCGGCCTCGGCCGCGCAGTGGCGGGTGCTGACCGACGCGGCCGAGGGGGAGCTTCGGCTCACCCCCTGGCGCGGGGTGGTGCTGCCCGGCGCGCCCGCCGAGCGGCTCGCCGACCTGGCGGCGGCCGGCCTCCGGACCGCGCCCGGAGCCGCCTGGGAGCGGGCCACCGCCTGCACCGGACTGCCCGGCTGCGGCTCGTCCCGGGCCGATGTCCGGGCCGACGCCGCGGGGGCGCTGGAGGCGGCCGGGACCGGCGGCCTGCCGGTGCACTGGTCGGGTTGCGAGCGCCGCTGCGGTCACCCGGCCGGGCGATGGGTCGACGTTCTGGCGACCGGGCAGGGATACCGGGTGGTGGTGCAGGGTGCCCCGCCGGGGCGGGGCACCGCCGTGGATGTGACGAACGAGGAGATGGCCGAGGCGGTCGCCGAGGCCAGGAGGACCACGAAGTGATCGAGTACGAGAAGGACGGCGCGTCCATCTACCGCCAGTCCTTTGCCACCATCCGGGCCGAGGCCGACCTCGCCGCCCTGCCCGCCGACGTGGCGCAGGTCGCGGTGCGGATGATCCACGCCTGCGGCATGACCGACCTGGTCGAGGACCTGGTGTACTCACCGGGCGCGGTCGCCTCCGCCCGTGCGGCCCTGCGCGCCGGGGCGCCGATCCTCTGCGACGTGAACATGGTGGCCAGCGGTGTCACCCGCAAGCGGCTGCCCGCCGACAACGAGGTGATCTGCACCCTCACCGACCCGTCGGTGCCGGAGCTGGCGCGCCGGATGGGCACCACCCGCAGCGCCGCCGCCATGGAGTTGTGGCTGCCCCGGCTGGAGGGTGCGGTGGTCGCCGTCGGCAACGCGCCGACCTCGCTCTTCCGACTGCTGGAGCTGATCGAGGCGGGCGCGCCGCGCCCGGCCGCCGTGATCGGCGTCCCGGTCGGTTTCATCGGCGCGGCCGAGTCCAAGGAGGCCCTGGCCGCGCACCCGTCCGGTCTGGAGCACCTGGTGGTGCGGGGCCGGCGCGGCGGCAGCGCGATCGCCGCCGCCGCCATCAACGCGATTGCGAGTGAGGAAGAGTGACGGACACTCAGCAGACCGGCCGGCTGTACGGGGTCGGGCTCGGTCCGGGTGACCCGTCGCTGGTCACCGTCCGCGCCGCCGAACTCATCGGCAAGGCGGACGTGGTGGCCTACCACAGCGCACGGCACGGCCGGTCCATCGCCCGATCCATCGCCGAGCCGTATCTGACGGACGGTCAGATCGAGGAGAAGCTGGTCTACCCGCTCACGGTCGAGACCACCGACCACCCCGGCGGCTACCGCGGCGCGCTCGACGACTTCTACGAGGAGGCCGCCGGCCGGCTGGCCGCCCACCTCGACGCCGGTCGCGACGTCGTCGTGCTCGCCGAGGGGGACCCGTTCTTCTACGGCTCCTACCAGCACATGCACAAGCGCCTCGCGCACCGCTACCCCACCGAGGTGGTACCCGGCGTGACCTCGGTCAGCGCCGCCGCCGCCCGGCTCGGGCAGCCGCTCACCGAGGCCGAGGAGACGCTCACCGTCATCCCGGGCACGCTGCCCGAGGAGGAGCTGACCGCGCGGATCGCCTCCGCCGACTCCGCCGTCGTCATGAAGCTGGGCCGCACCTTCCCCGCCGTCCGCCGCGCGCTGGAGCGGGCCGGCCGGCTGGCCGACGCCCAGTACGTCGAGCGGGCCTTCATGGCGGGCGAGCGGACCGGTCCGCTGGCCGACATCGACGCCGGGACCGTCCCGTACTTCTCGGTGGCGGTCCTGCCCAGCAAGGTCGCGCCGCTGGAGCACCCGGTCCCGACGGCCGACGGCCCCGGCAGTGTGACGGTCATCGGTACCGGCCCGGCCGGCCCGCTCTGGCTCACCCCCGAGGCGCGCGGCGCCCTGGCCGCCGCCACCGACCTGGTCGGCTACACCACCTACCTGGACCGGGTGCCCGTGCGCCCCGGCCAGCAGCGCCACGGCTCCGACAACAAGGTGGAGTCCGAGCGGGCCGAGTTCGCCCTCGACCTGGCCCGGCGCGGCCACCACGTCGCGGTCGTCTCCTCCGGCGACCCGGGCGTCTTCGCGATGGCCACCGCCGTCCTGGAGGTCGCCTGCGAGGAGGCCTACCGCGACGTCCCGGTCCGGATCGTCCCGGGGATGACCGCCGCGCACGCCGCCGCCTCCCGGGCCGGCGCCCCGCTCGGCCACGACTACGCGGTGGTCTCGCTCTCCGACCGGCTCAAGCCCTGGGAGGTCGTGGCCAAGCGGCTGCGCGCGGCGGCCGAGGCCGACCTCGTGCTCGCCCTCTACAACCCCGGCTCGCGCTCCCGCACCACCCAGGTCGGCCTGGCCCGCGATCTCCTCCTGGAGTACCGCGCCCCGCAGACCCCGGTGGTGATGGCCCGCGACGTCGGCGGCCCGACCGAGCGGATCCGCGTCGTCCGCCTCGGTGACCTCGACCCCGCCCAGGTCGACATGCGGACCATCCTGCTGATCGGCTCCTCGCAGACGCAGGCGGTCGAACGCGGCAACGGCACCCAGGTCGTCTGGACCCCGCGCCGCTACCCGGAGGCGTGAGCGCCCCGCCCCTTCCCGCCCCTTTCCGGTGGTGCCGGGAAGGGGCGGCGGGGCCGGGCGAACCGGGAGGGCCGGGGGAACACGGAGAGTCCGGAGGCCCGGCGGCCCGGCGGCCCGGACAAGGCAAGGAGCGAACGGCGTGGCTGAGGTCGGAGGGCGGGCCGGGCAGCTCAGGAGCAGTGGGCTGCGACCCGGGTGGACGACGGGCGCCTGCGCGACGGCGGCGACCAAGGCCGCCTACCAGGCGCTGCTGACGGGCGCGTTCCCCGATCCGGTGGTGATCACCCTGCCGAAGGGGCAGCGGCCCGGCTTCGCGCTGGCGGCCGAGGAGCGGGCGGGCGGCCGGGCGATGGCCGGCGTGGTGAAGGACGCCGGGGACGATCCGGACGTGACGCACGGTGCGCTGATCCGCTCGACGGTGTGGGCGGGGGAGCCGGGCAGCGGCGTGGTGTTCCGGGCCGGTCCGGGCGTCGGGACGGTCACCAAGGCCGGGCTGCCGCTGGCCGTCGGCGAGCCGGCCGTCAACCCGGTGCCCCGGCAGATGATCCGGGACGCCGTCGCCGAGGTGGCGGCCGAGTTCGGCGGTGGCGGGGACGTCGTGGTGGAGGTCTCCGTCGACCACGGCGAGGAGATCGCCCGCTCCACCTGGAACCCGCGCCTGGGCATCCTCGGCGGGCTCTCGATCCTCGGCACGACCGGGATCGTCGTCCCCTACTCCTGTTCCGCCTGGATCGACTCCATCCGGCGCGGGGTGGACGTGGCCCGGGCCGCCGGGCGCACCCACGTCGCGGGCTGCACCGGCTCGACCTCGGAGAAGGTGGCCGCCGAGGTGCACGGCCTGCCCGAGGACGCGCTGCTGGACATGGGCGACTTCGCGGGGGCGGTGCTCAAGTACCTGAAGCGCCACCCGGTGCCCCGACTGACCGTCGCGGGCGGCTTCGCCAAGCTCTCCAAGCTGGCCGCCGGCCACCTCGACCTGCACTCGGCGCGCTCCCGGGTCGACCACGGCCATCTGGCCGCCCTGGCCCGCACCGGGGGAGCCGGACCGGAGCTGGTCGCCGCGGTCGCGGCGGCCAACACCGCGCTGGAGGCGATCCAGCTCTGCCGCGCCGCCGGTGTCCCGCTCGGTGATCTCGTCGCCGAGGCGGCCCGGGCCACCGCGCTCGGGGTCCTGGTCGGCTCACCCGTCGCGGTGGACGTCATCTGCATCGACCGGGCCGGCACCGTCGTGGGCCGGGCGGAGCCGCTCGGGCCCTGAGGATCCGGGGCGCCGGATCCGTGACAGGAGTGTGGCGGTGGTGTGCCGATGCCTCGTCAATCCGGAGCAGAAATGGACAAAAGTGGCGCAATGCCCGCCCTGGGTTCTGTCGCTATCTCAAGCATGAGATATGGTCTGCCGAGTGACAGGCGACTACCTCACCCGTATCGGCACCCTCATCCGCACCGCGCGTCAGCACCGTGGTTGGTCCCAGGCCCAGCTCGGCGAGGCCCTCGGCACCAGCCAGAGCGCGGTCAACCGCATCGAACAGGGCAAGCAGAACGTCAGCCTTGAGATGATCGCCCGGATCGGCGAAGCCCTCGACAGCGAGATCGTCTCCCTCGGCTACGCCGGCCCGATGCACCTGCGCGTCGCCGGCGGCACCCAGCTCTCCGGCGCGATCGACGTCCGCAGCAGCAAGAACGCCTGCGTCGCGATCCTCTGCGCCTCGCTGCTGACCACCGGCCGCACCACGATCCGCCAGGTCGCCCGGATCGAGGAGGTCTACCGGATCCTTGAGGTGCTCACCAGCATCGGGGTCAAGAGCCGTTGGACCAACGAGGGCCGCGACCTCGAACTCACCCCGCCCGCCGAGCTCGACCTCGCGGCGATGGACGTCGAGGCCGCCCGTCGCACCCGCAGCGTTCTGATGTTCCTCGGCCCGCTGATGCACCGCGCCGACCGCTTCGCCATCCCCTACGCCGGCGGCTGCGACCTCGGCACCCGCACCGTCCAGCCGCACCTGACGGCGCTGCGCCGCTTCGGGCTGGAGGTCGCCACCACCTCCGGCGCCTACCACGCCTCCGTCCAGCCCGGCGCGCCGATGGACCGGCCGATCGTGCTGACCGAGCGCGGCGACACCGTCACCGAGAACGCCCTGCTCGCCGCCGCCCGGCACGACGGCGTCAGCGTCATCCGCAACGCCTCGCCCAACTACATGGTCCAGGACCTCTGCTTCTTCCTGGAGCGGCTGGGCGTGAAGATCGAGGGCATCGGCACCACCACCCTCACCGTGCACGGTGTGCCCGAGATCACCCGCGACGTCGACTACACCCCCGCCGAGGACCCGGTGGAGGCGATGAGCCTGCTCGCCGCCGCCGTCGTCACCTCCTCCGAGCTGACGATCCGCCGGGTGCCGATCGAGTTCCTGGAGATCGAACTGGCGGTGCTGGAGGGCATGGGCCTCGACTACGACCGCACCGCCGAGTACCGCGCCCACAACGGCCACACCCGGCTGGTCGACCTCACCGTGCGCCCCTCCAAGCTGACCGCGCCGGTCGACACCATCCACCCGATGCCGTTCCCCGGCATCAACATCGACAACGTGCCGTTCTTCGCCGCGATCGCCGCGTCCGCGCACGGCACCACGATGATCCACGACTGGGTGTACGACAACCGCGCCATCTACCTGACCGAACTCACCCGGCTCGGTGCGGACATCAAGCTGCTCGACCCGCACCGGGTGCTCGTCCAGGGCCCCACCCGCTGGCGCGCCGCCGAGATGGTCTGCCCGCCGGCGCTGCGTCCGGCCGTGGTCATCCTGCTCGCGATGCTCGCCGCCAAGGGCACCTCGGTGCTGCGCAACGTGTACGTCATCAACCGCGGTTACGAGGACCTCGCCGAGCGCCTCAACTCGATCGGCGCCCAGATCGAGACCTTCCGCGACATCTGACGGACGCCCTGCCGGATGCCGTGACGGACGTCGCCGGCCTGTTGGCCGGCCTCACCCGTCGAGGCCGGCCAACAGG
>NZ_JBHYYB010000097.1:0-19576 GCF_042752535.1 Kitasatospora sp. NPDC059327
GCGGTGGCCCGGGGATCCGCCCGGCCCCCCCCGCTCCCAGGGCGGGGGCGGGGGCGTCCCGTCCGGGGGCCGCTCAGACCTCGCGGACCCCGGCCCGCCAGACCGCCGCCGTCAGCGGCACACCCGGCCGGTACGCCAGGTGGACGTGCGAGGGCGCCTCCAGCAGCTGGAGGTCGGCCCGGGCGCCGACCGTCACCGTTCCGACGTCGGTGCGCCGCAGGGCCCGGGCGCCGCCGGCGGTGGCCGCCCAGATCGCCTCGTCCGGCGTCATCCCCATCTCCCGCACCGCGACCGCGACGCAGAACGCCATCGAGCTGGTGAAGCTGGAGCCCGGATTGCAGTCCGTGGAGAGCGCGACGACGGCGCCCGCGTCGAGCAGCCGGCGTGCGTCCGGGTAGGGGGCGCGGGTGGAGAACTCCGCGCCCGGCAGCAGCGTGGCCACCGTCGCCGAGCCGGCCAGCGCCGCCACGTCCTCGTCGGTGAGGTGGGTGCAGTGGTCGGCCGAGGCCGCCCCCAGCTCGACGGCGAGCTGCACGCCCGGGCCGTAGGAGAGCTGGTTGGCGTGCACCCGGGGGGTGAGGCCGCGCTCGACCCCCGCGGTCAGGATCGCCCGGGCCTGATCCCCGTCGAAGGCGCCGTTCTCGCAGAAGACGTCCACCCAGCGGGCGTAGGGCGCGCAGGCGTCCAGCATGTCGCCGGTGACGAGGTCCACGTACCCGGCCGGGTCGTCGGCGTACTCCGGGGCGACCACGTGGGCGCCCAGGTAGGTGGTCTCGGGGGTGTACGAGGAGGCGATCCGCAGGGCCCGCGCCTCGTCGACGACGGTCAGCCCGTAGCCGGACTTGCACTCGATCGCGGTCGTCCCCTGCCGCAGCGCCTCGCGGACGAACCGGGCCAGGTTGGCGTCCAGTTCGGCGTCGCTCGCGGCCCGGGTGGCGGCCACCGTCGTCCGGATCCCGCCCGCGGTGTACGACTGGCCGGACATCCGGGCGTTGAACTCCGCGGTGCGGTCCCCCGCGAACACCAGGTGCGCGTGCGAGTCGACGAAGCCGGGCAGCAGCGTCCGCCCGGCCGCGTCGAACCGCTCGTCCGCGGCGGGCGCCTCGGCCGCCGGTCCCACCCAGGCGACCGTGCCGTCGTCCACCACCACGGCCGCGTCGGCGAGCAGGCCGAGCGGCCCGGTCCCGTACGCGGGGTCGTTGGTGACCAGGCTGCCGATACCGGTGATCAGGGTGCTCGGCATGCCCTGGCTCCGCGGGCTGCTCGGGGTGCTCACATCAGGCCTTTCGGGACTGGCCCGGAGGGCGGGCGGGATCAGCCCCACCCGCCCCCGGGAGTTACGGGGACTCAGCAGCTGAGCGCGGCGATCGAGGACCTCAGCGCGCCCGGGACGTCCGGCACCAGCTGGTGCGCGCCGTCCCTGACGATGTGCCGCCCGCCGACCACCACGTGGCGCACGTCGGCGGCCGAGGCGGCGAACACCGCGATCTCGGCACCGAGCCGGCTCGGCGGCCCGGCCGTGCGCACCGAGTCCAGGGCGATCACGGTGAAGTCGGCCAGGGCGCCGGCCTCGATCCGCCCGGCCTCCGGCCAGCCGAGCGAGGCGTGCCCGTCCTCGGTGCCCGCCCGCAGCAGCGAGTTGGCCGTCCAGTGC
This sequence comes from Kitasatospora sp. NPDC059327, assembly GCF_042752535.1. NCBI lineage: Bacteria > Bacillati > Actinomycetota > Actinomycetes > Kitasatosporales > Streptomycetaceae > Kitasatospora > Kitasatospora sp. NPDC059327. Next base: position 1,655 of record NZ_JBHYYB010000097.1, read on the forward strand.
CCCCGGGTGCGGGTCCTCAGCCGCTCGTCCAGCTCCAGCGCGCGGGCCTCCTCGAACGGGTCGATGACGGCGTGGCTGTCACTGCCCAGGGTGATCGGGCAGCCCGCCGAGGCGAGCCGGCGGGCCGGTCCGATGCCGTCCGCGAGATCCCGCTCGGTGGTGGGGCACATGCAGATGACGGTCGAGGAGTCGGTGAGGAGCTTGACGTCCTCCTCGGTGAGGTGGGTGGCGTGCACCGCCGAGGTACGCGGGCCGAGCGCGCCGCGGTCGGCGAGCAGCCTGGTCGGGGTGACGCCGTGCGCGGTGAGGCAGGCGTCGTTCTCGGCGGTCTGCTCGGAGAGGTGGACGTGCAGCGGGGCCCGGCGGGCCGCCGTCCACTGCGCGACGGTGCCGATCTGCTCGGCCGGCACCGCCCGCACCGAGTGGATCGCGGCACCGATCCGGGCGTGCTCGCGCGGCTTGAGCGCGTCCACCCGTTCGGCCCAGGCGTCGACGTGGCCGTCGCTGAACCGGCGCTGCGGCTTGGTCGGTTCGGCGCCGAAGCCGGAGGACAGGTAGCAGGTGTCCAGCAGGGTGATCCGGATCCCGGCCCGGGCGGCCGCCTCGATCAGCGCCTCGCCCATCGCGTTCGGGTCGTCGTAGCGGACCCCGCCGGGCGCGTGGTGCAGGTAGTGGAACTCCCCCACCGCGGTGATCCCGGCCAGCGCCATCTCGGCGTAGACGGCGGTGGCGAGCGCCAGGTAGCCGTCCGGGTCGAGTGCGCCGGCGAACCGGTACATGGTGTCGCGCCAGGTCCAGAAGGTGCCGGAGCCGACCTGCACATGGCCGCGCAGCGCCCGGTGGAAGGCGTGCGAGTGGGCGTTGGCCTGGCCGGGCAGCAGCAGCCCCGCCAGCCGGACGGCGCCGGACGGGCAGGGCCCGGTGTCCGGCCGCACCTCGGTGATCCGGCCGCCGGGACCGGTGGCGATCAGCACGTCCCGCTCGACCACCGGACCGTTCACGTGCGGCAGCCAGGCGTACTGCGCCCAGTAGGTCGTCGTCTGCGCGCCTCCGGCACGGCCTACTGACATGCCAGGTCCTCCAGTACGTCGGCGAGGGCGGTCACACCGGCCAGGCAGTCGGCCGTCCGCGCGTGCTCGGCCGGGGAGTGCGAGACACCGCTCGGGTTCCGTACGAACAGCATGGCGGTCGGGATCGCCGATGCCAGGATTCCGGCGTCGTGTCCCGCGCCGGTGGGCAGGACCGGCACGCCGCCGAGCGTCTTGGCGAGCCGGTCGCGCAGCGGGGCGTCGAACTCCACCACCGGGGTGTAGGACTCACGGGTCAGTTCGACCCGGACGCCGTCCCGCTCGCCGCGCTCGTACGCCGCCCGCTCGATCTCCTCGACCAGCGCGGTGAGCGTCGCCTCGTCGCCGGCCCGGGAGTCCAGCCAGCCGCGCACCAGCGAGGCGATCGCGTTGGTGCCGTTGGGCTCGACCGCGACCTTGCCGAAGGTGGCCAGCGCCCCCGCCGTCCTGGCCTTCTTCCGCGCCGCGAGCACGGTGTTGGCGTAGGTGAGCATCGGGTCGCGGCGGTCCTCGATCCGGGTGGTGCCGGCGTGGTTCGCCTCCCCGTGGAAGTCGAAGCGCCAGCGGCCGTGCGGCCAGATCGCGCCGGCCACGCCGACCGGCTGGTCCTCGGCCAGGTAGCGGCCCTGCTCGACGTGGAGCTCGACGAAGGCGCCGATCCGGGCCAGCCGGTCGTCGTCCGCGCCGATCGCGGCCGGGTCGTAGCCGGCCCGCTCCATCGCGTCGGGCAGCCGGACGCCGTCGGCGTCGCGCAGCTCGAACGCCTGGTCGCGGCCGAGCAGGCCCGCGCTCAGCCGCGAGCCGATGCAGGCCACGCCGAACCGGGCGCCCTCCTCGTCCCCGAAGTTGACGATGGCCAGCGGCTTGGTGAACTCGGCTCCCCGGCCGCGCAGTTCGTCCAGCGCGGCGAAGGAGGAGACCACGCCGAGCGGGCCGTCGAAGGCACCGCCGTCGGGGACGGAGTCCAGGTGCGAGCCGGTGACGATCGCGCCCCCGGCGGCCGGGTCGCCCAGCCAGGCCCACTGGTTGCCGTTGCGGTCCAGTTCGTAGGCCAGGCCGCGGCCGCGGGCCTGCTCCTCGAACCAGGACCGGCACTCGGCGTCGGCGGAGTTCCAGGCGAAGCGACGGTAGCCGCCGGAGGAGGCGGAGCGGCCCACCGGGAGCAGCTCCGCCCACATCTCTTCGAAGGTCACAGCTCACCCATCGGGATGCGCACGCCGCGCTCGGCGGCCACCTCGTCGGCCCGGTCGTAGCCGGCGTCGACGTGACGGATCACGCCCATGCCCGGGTCGTTGGTGAGCACCCGGCGGATCTTCTCGCCCGCCAGCGCGGTGCCGTCGGCCACCGTGACCTGGCCCGCGTGGATCGAGCGGCCGATGCCGACGCCGCCGCCGTGGTGGATGGAGACCCAGGACGCGCCCGAGGCGACGTTGACCATGGCGTTGAGCAGCGGCCAGTCGGCGATCGCGTCGGAGCCGTCCAGCATCGCCTCGGTCTCCCGGTAGGGGGAGGCCACCGAGCCGCAGTCCAGGTGGTCGCGGCCGATCACGATCGGCGCGGACAGCTCGCCGGAGGCGACCATGTCGTTGAACCGCTCGCCGGCCTTGTCGCGCTCGCCGTAGCCGAGCCAGCAGATCCGCGCCGGCAGGCCCTGGAAGTGCACCTTCTCCTGGGCCATCTTGATCCAGCGGTGCAGCGACTCGTTCTCCGGGAAGAGGTCGAGCACGGCCTTGTCGGTCTTGGCGATGTCCTGCGGGTCGCCGGAGAGCGCCGCCCAGCGGAACGGGCCCTTGCCCTCGCAGAACAGCGGTCGGATGTACGCCGGGACGAAGCCCGGGAAGGCGAACGCGCGGTCGTAGCCGGCCAGCTGGGCCTCGCCGCGGATCGAGTTGCCGTAGTCGAACACCTCGGCGCCGGCGTCCATGAAGCCGACCATCGCCTCGACGTGCCGGGCCATCGACTCGCGCGAGCGCTGGGTGAACTCGGCGGGCTTCTCGGCCGCGTACGTCGCCATGTCGTCGAAGGCGACGCCGAGCGGCAGGTAGCTCAGCGGGTCGTGGGCGCTGGTCTGGTCGGTGACGATGTCGATCGGCGCGTCCATCGCGAGCAGCTGCGGGAACAGCTCGGCGGCGTTGCCCAGCAGGCCGATGGAGAGCGGCTGCTTCCTGTCGCGGGCGGCGGTGGCCAGCTCCAGCGCGTGCGCGAGGTTCTTGGCCTCGACGTCCAGGTAGCGGTGCTCGATCCGGCGGGAGATCCGGGACGGGTCGCAGTCGATACAGATCGCCACGCCGCCGTTCATCGTCACGGCCAGCGGCTGGGCGCCGCCCATGCCGCCGAGGCCGGCGGTGAGGGTGATCGTCCCGGCCAGGGTGCCCTCGAACCGCTTGTTGGCGACGGCGGCGAAGGTCTCGTAGGTGCCCTGGAGGATGCCCTGGGTCCCGATGTAGATCCACGACCCGGCGGTCATCTGGCCGTACATGGTGAGCCCCAGGCTCTCCAGCCGCCGGAACTCCTCCCAGTTGGCCCAGTCGCCGACCAGGTTGGAGTTGGCGATCAGCACGCGCGGCGCCCACTCGTGGGTCTGCATCACGCCGACCGGGCGGCCGGACTGGACCAGCATGGTCTCGTCCTGCTTCAGCGTCTCCAGCGTGCGCACCATGGCGTCGAAGGAGCGCCAGTCGCGGGCCGCCTTGCCGGTGCCGCCGTAGACCACCAGCTTCGACGGGTGCTCGGCCACCTCCGGGTCGAGGTTGTTCATGAGCATCCGCAGGGCCGCCTCCTGCTGCCACCCCTGCGCCGTCAGCCCCGTCCCGCGCGCCGCACGCACCTCGCGCGGCCCGCTCGCCTGCTGCTGCACCATGTCCCGGCTCCCTACGGATGAATTCATTCAAGCTCGACTCGGCTGAATATATCCAATCATTCAGACTTCGACCAGACCCCGACCACATCCGATCAGCCCCCGCCCGGCGGGCCCCCGGGCGCTACTGTGAACCTGGCGAACACCAGCCACTCGGCCCAAGCGCCGACGAACGGAGGACGCGATGACGGCCATCACCGTGCGACCCGGAAGACTCCGCGACGCCGCCGAGGAGATCGAACGCAGCACCGGCCTCCACGTGCAGATCATCGGAGGAACCCTGGTGATGTCTCCTACCCCCCGCGGCAAGCACGCGGGGACCGTACGCCGGCTGAGGATCCAGCTCGACCCGCGGTTGCCGAGCGGGCTGGGCGCCTTCGAGGTGTCGTCCATCCTCATGCCCGACAACGACGAGGACTACGTCACACCCGATCTCGTCGTCCTTCCCACCGACTGGGAGGAGAACGACGACTGGCTGGCCGACCCCCGCGACGTCGCACTGGCCGTGGAGGTGATCTCCAGCTCCGAACGCGCCGGCGGCATCGCCGCCAAGGCCGAGTGGTACGCCATCGCGGGTGTGGCCGTGCTGCTCTCGATCGACCCCCGCAAGGGCGCCTGGACGCTGTACACCCACCCCCGCGACGGCGCCTACCAGGGCGTGCTGCACGGGAAGTACGGCGAGCCCGTCCCGCTCGCCGCCCCCCTGCCGCCGGAGCTGCGCACCGACGAGCTGCCGCTGTACGCCCCGCGGGCCTGACCCGCCCTCAGGCCGCCGCGTCGCCGTCCCAGTCGATGCCGATCTCGGCGAGCCAGCGGCGGTCGTCGGCGTCCGGGTCGGCCGGAGCCGGCGGGCGCGGTGGGCGGGGGATCTCCTGGACGGGGCCGAGGCCGTACTGGTCGACGGCGGCGTTCGCCCGCGCGTCGGGCTCGATGACGCCGACGTGGACGGCGCTCTCGTCGCCCGGGTCGAGGACGGTGAGTTCGGGCCCGGGCAGCCGCCGCAGGGAAACGCGGCGTCCGCAGGCCGGGCAGGACCACTCGTCGGCGCCCGAGGCGAGCCGGCCGACGAACTTCATCTCGTGGATCACGCGCATCACAGGCTCCCCCTGCCGGTCGGCCCTGCTCCGGGGCCTGTCGACAGGATTCCCGCCGGGGACCCGGTCCTACTCCAAAAACAGCCCACGAGCCGTCGCCGACTGCTCGATCGCCTCCAAGCGGGCCTCGGCGCCGGGGAGTTCGTCACACATGGTCTGCAGCAGCACCCGGCCGAGCATCATCGGCGCGCAGGCGGTGTCGAAGACCAGGCCGGTGCCGACGGCGGCCGGCAGCATCAGGTCGGAGAGCTTGGCGACCGGCGCGAAGGCGCTGTCGGCCACGGTGAGCACCGTCAGCCCGCACTCCCGGGCCACCGCCAGGGCGTCCATCAGTTCGCGCGGGTAGCGCGGCAGGGCGAAGCAGAGCAGCGCGGTCGCGCCGGCCGCGGCGGCCTGCTCCAGGCGGTCGGCGAGCATGCTGCCGCCCTCGTCGAGCAGCCGGATGTCCGGGTGCACCTTGGCCGCGAAGTAGGCGAAGCCGCGGGCCTGCGCGGAGGCGGCCCGCAGGCCGAGGACGGGAAGCGGGCGGGAGGCGGCGAGCAGCCGGGCGGCGCGGATGATCGGCTCGGGGTCGGCGAGGAGTTCGGCGAGCAGCCGCAGGTGCTCGATCTCGGCGAGCACGGCCTGCTGGTGCTCGTTGCGCACCACGTCGTCCGGGGACTCCGGCGCGACCGGCTCGCCCGCGCCGAGTTCGCGCAGCTGCTTGCGCAGCGCCGGGTAGCCGTCGTAGCCGAGCGCCACCGCGAACCGGGTGACCGAGGGCTGGCTGACCCCGGCCAGCTCGGCGACCTCGACGCTGGACAGGAACGGCGCCTCGGTGGCGTGCCGGACGAGCGAGTGGGCGATCCGGCGCTGGGTGGGGGTGAGCCGGTGGCCCTCGAAGAGCTGGAGCAGCCGGGCGGAGGGGCCGACCGTGCCGGTGTCGTCGGTGGCGGTCATCAGCGGTACCTCCGGATGCGAGCTGCTCGGACGACGACTGTGCAGCAGTGCGCCGCCGCTGGCAAAGACGTCTCGTACGCCGGGACGCCCGATGAGACGTCCCGGGTGGGCGGGCCGCCCCTCGGGGTGACCCTGATTTCTCCCTGACTCGGCCCTGATGACGGTGCGATCCGATGGACCGATGCCCCGCCGCTGCAGCAGGCTGAGCACCATGGACCCTCGTCAGGACGAACTGCGCCGCGATCTCGAAGCCTCCCTGCAGACCCGCAAGGAGTTGGGCAAGGAGTACGAGTCGGAGATCGTCGACTCGTTCCTGGCCCGGCTGGACTCCCGGCTGGACGCCCGCCTCGACGCCCGGGTGGAGCGCCGGGTGGCGGAGCGGCTCGACGGCTACGGCCCGGCCGAGCACCTGCGCCGGCGCCCCTTCGGCCGTTCCGGCTCCAAGCTGCCACTGGTCTCGCTGGTCATGGGCATCCCGCTGACCGCCATCGCGACCGAGAACAGCGCCAACGGGTTCACCGGGTTCATGAGCCTGGTGGTGGTCTGGGCCGGCATCGTCGGGGTCAACTTCGCCGCCGTCATGAGCGAGAAGCGCGACGAGCGCCGGTCGAAGGCGCCGCGGGGCGAGTGGGACTGACCCCACCCGCCCCGGGCCGCCGCCCCAGGTCGTCGAGGACCCGGGGCTTCGGCCCAGGCCTCAGGCCAGCGGCCCGGTGACCTTCTCGACGGCCCGCACCAGCTCGCCGGTGGCGACCAGCGCGGCGGCGGCCTCCAGGTCCGGCGAGAGGAAGCGGTCGCGGCCGGCGCCGCCGACCCCCGCCTCCCGGGCGACGGCCATCGCGGCGGCGCTGGCCGGTGCCACCGAACCGCCGCCGTCGGCCTGCGCGCGGATCTCCAGCGCGCGGGCGGCGGCGGTCAGCTCGACGGCCAGGATCCGGCCGAGGTTGTCCACGGCCTGACGCAGCTTGCGGGCGGCCGACCAGCCCATCGAGACGTGGTCCTCCTGCATCGCGGAGGACGGGATCGAGTCGACCGAGGCCGGCACCGCGAGCCGCTTGTTCTCGCTGACCAGGGCCGCCTGGGTGTACTGGGCGATCATCAGGCCGGAGTCCACGCCCGGGTCGTCGGCCAGGAAGGCCGGCAGGCCGTGCGAACGGGCCTTGTCGAGCAGCCGGTCGGTGCGCCGCTCGGAGATCGAGCCGAGGTCGGCGGCGGCGATGGCGAGGAAGTCCAGCACGTAGGCGACCGGGGCGCCGTGGAAGTTGCCGTTGGACTCGACGCGGCCGTCCGGCAGCACCACCGGGTTGTCGACGGACGCGGCCAGCTCGCGGGAGGCGACCAGCGCGGCGTGGGCCAGGGTGTCGCGCCCGGCGCCGGCCACCTGGGGGGCGCAGCGGATCGAGTAGGCGTCCTGGACGCGCGGGGCGTCGTCCTGGTGGTGGCCGGTGAGGCCGGAGCCCTGGAGGACGGCCAGCATGTTGGCGGCGCTCAGCGCCTGGCCGGGGTGCGGGCGGATCGGGGCGTGCAGCTCGGGGGCGAGCACCTTGTCGGTACCGAGCAGCGCCTCCAGCGTCATCGCGGCGGTGATGTCGGCGGTGGTGAACAGGCGCGAGAGGTCGGAGATCGCCATCACCAGCATGCCGAGCATGCCGTCGGTGCCGTTGATGAGGGCCAGGCCCTCCTTCTCCAGCAGCTCGACCGGCTCGATGCCGGCCGCGGCGAGCAGCTCGCCGCCGGGCTTCTCGACACCGTCCGGGCCGGTCGCCACGCCTTCGCCCATCAGGACCAGCGCGCAGTGCGACAGCGGGGCGAGGTCGCCGGAACAGCCGAGCGAGCCGAACTCGCGGACCACCGGGGTGATGCCGGCGTTGAGGATGGCGGCCATGGTCCGGGCGACCACCGGGCGCACGCCGGTCCGGCCGGAGGCCAGCGTCTTCATCCGCAGGAACATCAGCGCGCGGACCACCTCGCGCTCCACCGCCGGGCCCATCCCGGCGGCGTGCGAGCGCACCAGCGAGCGCTGCAGCTGGGCGCGGAGCTCGGGGCTGATGTGCCGGACGGCGAGGGCGCCGAAGCCGGTGGAGACGCCGTAGACGGGGCGCGGCTCGGCCGCGAGGGCCTCGATCCGGGCCCGCGCCGCCGCCATCTCGGCGAGCGCGTCGGGGCCGATCTCGACCCGGGCGTTGCCCCGGGCGACGGCCAGCACGTCCTCGGCGCTGACGTCGGCCTTGCCGACCTGGACGAGGGACGCCTCGGGGGCCACAGCACTGTGCATATCCATATGCATCATCACACCAGTTGAATGTAGATATGACAACCAGCGGAACCGTCCGATCCGCACGATAGGTTCCCGGCCATGACCCGGGTACCCGAGAGCCGCCGAACGGAACGCGCGGCCGTGAACGCCGTCCGCGCCCTGCTGGAGGGCGCGCACCACATCGTCCAGGAGATCGACGGCTCCAACGACTTCGGTGAGGACCTCTACGTCACTTTCGCCGACGACGGCCGCCGGACGCCCCACAGCGTCGCCATCCAGGTGAAGGGCGGGCGCTCCTTCCGCCGCCGCCAGGGGTACTCGGTACCGGTCGGCGACCACGGAGAGGAGTGGCGCGAGAGCAACATCCCGGTGATCTGCGTCGTGCACGACCCGGACACCGACACACTGCACTGGGCCAACGCCTCCCAGCAGCTGCGCGCGGCGCGGGCCGACGGCCGGACCGCCCGGACGGTGCGGGTCCCGGCCGAGGCCGTGCTCGCCGGGCCCACCCTCGCGGGCGTCGTCCGGCAGTGGCGGCAGTACGTCCGCAACTCCCGGGGGCTGCACGCCTTCCTGGCCGACCTCACCGGCCAGGACTTCGATCCGGCCGACTACCTCTCGTACTTCGTCAACGAACACGGTGAGGAGGCGGTCTTCCAGCGGCAACCCGGCGAGCCCTTCGCCGTGCTCTGGCACCGCGACCTGGACTGGCAGCCGCACCCGGTGACCGCCGAGCGGACCGGGCCGCTGCGCGAGCGCGTCACCCCCGAGCTGTTGGCCCGCTTCGACCCGGCGACCGCCGCCGACCCCCGGCTGGTCGAACAGCTGATGGCCCACCCGCTCCTGGACGTCCCGATGGCCGGCACGGTGATCCTCGACGAGGCCGAGCACTCCTGGCTCCGCGCCTGCTTGGCGGCGAGCGACTGGATGGCCCGGCTCCCGGCCCGCTGAGCCGCCCGCGATTTCCACCCCGCCGCCCCGATACCGCACCCTGGGGTCGACGGACGGCAGCGAGGCGGAGGACCGATGACACGGGCGACGGCACGGCGGCGGGTGGTGCGACTGCACGGGGACGGCCGCAGCGCGCGGCCGGACGCCCTGGCGGCGGAGGAGCCGCTGGAGATCCGGGTCGGCGGCGAGCCGCTGACGGTGACCATGCGCACGCCCGGCCAGGACTTCGACCTGGTGGCCGGCTTCCTGGTCGGTGAGGGGCTGGTGCACACGGCGGAGGACCTCGCGGCCCTGCGCTACTGCGCCGGGACGGACGAGGCGGGCGCGAACACCTACAACGTGGTGGACGCGACGCTGCGCGGCGCCCGCCCCCTCCCGCTCTCCGCCCACCGCAACCTGCTCACCACCAGCGCCTGCGGTCTCTGCGGCCGCGACACGGTGGACGCCGTCCGCACCCACGTCCGCCACCCCGTCGCCGAGGACCCGCTGGCCGTGGCCCCGGCCCTGCTGTACGGGCTGGCGGACCGGCTGCGGGCCACCCAGCGGACCTTCGACTCGACCGGCGGCCTGCACGCGGCCGGCCTGTTCGACGGGACGAGCGGCGAGCTGCTCTGCGCCCGCGAGGACGTCGGCCGGCACAACGCGGTCGACAAGGTGGTCGGCTGGGCCCTGCGCGAGGGCCGGCTGCCGCTGTCCGGGCACGTGCTGCTGGTCAGCGGCCGGGCCTCGTTCGAGCTCACCCAGAAGGCCGCGCTGGCGGGCGTCCCCCTGCTGGCGGCCGTCTCCGCGCCGTCCTCGCTCGCGGTGGACCTCGCCGAGGAGCTGGGCCTGACCCTGGTCGGCTTCCTGCGCGGCGAGCGCGCCAACGTCTACTCCCGTCCGGACCGGATCGCCGGCTGATCCCGCCACCCGCCCCGCCGACCTTCCGGACGAGCACCTGCCAAGACGAGACGTATCGTTCCATCGAGCCCTAGAATGCGGCCCATGACCCGCAGCAGCTCTCCCGACCCCGCCCGCCGCAGCGAGCGCTCCCGCCAGGCCGTCCTCACCGCCGCCGCCGAACTGGTGGCGGAGGTGGGGTTCGCCAAGCTGACCATCGAGGCGATCGCCGCCCGGGCCGGCGTCGGCAAGCAGACCATCTACCGCTGGTGGCCCTCCAAGGGCGCGGTGGTCTTCGACGCCTTCCAGGCCGCCAACGAGGACGCCTCCGGCAGCCTGGCCCTGCCCGACACCGGTGACCTCGCCGCCGACCTGCGCACCGTCCTGCGGCCGACGGCCGACCAGCTCGCCGACCCCGGCTTCGACACCACCGGCCGCGGCCTGATCTCCGAGTACCTGCGCGACCCGGCGCTGCTGCGCGAGTACCGGGCACGCCTGCTGGACCCCCTGCTGGAGGTCACCCGGGAGCGGCTGCGCGGTGCCCGCGAGGCCGGCCGGCTCGCCGCCGACGCCGATCTCGACCTCGCCGTCGAGCTGCTCTACGGCCCGATGTACTACCGCTGGCTGCACGACCTCGGTCCGCTCGACCACGCCTACGCGGACCGCCTGGTGGACGCCGTCCTGCGCGCCCTGCGCCCCTGACCCGGCCCGCGGCCGCGGGCCGGCGCCGCGACCGCGGGACCGGCGGGGACTACGACCGGTTGCGGCGGCGGAGCATCACGATCACCGCGATGATCACGGCGATCACGACCAGCACCACCACGATGCCGATCACCACTCCGATCAGCTTGCCGAAGAAGCCTTTCTTCTTCTTCTTCTTCGACTTGGACTTGTCCTTGGAACCGGCCAGCCGGGTGCCGTCCCGGTGCTCGGCGACGGCCGGGGCCGGGGCCGGGGCCGGGGCCGGCTGGGCCGCCGGAGCCGCCCGGTCGGCACCGCCCGCACCGGCGGCGCCGGCCGCGACGGTGCTCACCGCGGCGGCGCGCGGCGCGGCCGAGGCCGCCGGGGCGGCGGCCAGCGTGGCACCGCCCAGCACCAGGGCGGCGGAGAGGACAAGGCCCGTCAGACGAGCGCGCATTGGTTCGACCCCCGATCCGGCGCGGCCCCCGTGGCCCGCCGACCGCCGATACCATCCCACGTCCGCCCCGGGCCGCCCAGCCCTGCGACAGCCTCCGCACCGGACCGCGACCCGCTCGGAACAGGCCGGTCACGGAACCGGCACAAGCCGCCCGCCGGCCCCGGGCACGGACCCGGCCCGCGGCGCCCCGGCCCCGCGGCGGCCTCAGCCCGGCGGCGGGGAGGCCGGGCCGGACAGCGCCACCGCGACCAGCGCGCGCATCGCGCCGGCGACCTGCCCGAGCGGCAGCGTCGCGTCGTCGGCGAACAACTCCACCAGCCAGCCGCCCGCCGGGTTCTGGCCGCCCGCCGCGACCATCCCCCGGTAGCCGCTGACCACCAGCATGGCCTCCTCGGACGGGTCGTTCCCGGCCGCGCCCGCGCGCAGCGCGAAGGACCCGCCGCGCACCGCCCGCCGGGTCATCGGGTAGTGGCGCAGGTCGAAGACCGCGTCCGGGGCCTCGATCTGGGCCCGCTGGGTCTCCGCCCGGGAGCTGCTCGGCCCGCTGGTCATCCGGTACACGGCGTGCTGGGCGGTGCGCACCAGGTGCGAGCCCGGCGGCACGTAGGAGACCCACCAGCCGACCGCGTCCAGCAGCCGGGCCGCGGTCTCCGCGACGACGGCCAGCTTGCCGATGGTGTCGGCGGGGTGGACCGCGCGGGAGACGCCGTGCTGGTCCAGCGCGGCGAGCACGGCGGTGATCAGCTGTCCCGGGTCGGCGCTGTGCGCGGCGCCGCGGAACCGCCGCCGGTCGCCGGCGCCCGCCCGGCCGGCGGCGCGCCCGCGGGCGTCGGCCCGGTGGCGCGGGTCGGCGGCGTCGGCCAGCAGGACGGTCGGGTCCGGCGAGAAGCCGGGGCCGTGACTGCGGCCGGCCACCACCGGGTGCGCGGCGCGGGCGGCCTTGGCCCGGTACTGGGCGGCGTCGGCGAGCCGGAACAGCCGGTCGGGGGTGGTCACCGGACCGATCGAGTCCCCGGTGGAGGCGACCCCGCAGGCCACGCCCTCGCCCTCGGCCAGTGCCAGGGCCCGCGCGCACAGCTCCTCGGCGACGGCGACCACCTCGTCGGCCTTCTGGCCCTCCACCAGCAGGCAGAACTCGTCGCCGCCGAGGCGGGCGGCGAGGCTGCCGGGCAGCTTGGCGGCGGCCAGCGACAGCTGGTGGGCGAAGCGCTCCAGCAGCCGGTCGCCCATCTCGTGCCCCAGCTGGTCGTTGACCCGCTTCAGGCCGTTGACGTCGCAGACCACCAGCGAGACGACCGTGTTGTCGCGGTTGTGCGCCTCCAGCGCGCTCTCCAGCCGGGCGTCCACCGCCCGCCGGTTGGCCAGGCCGGTCAGCGGGTCGGAGAAGGCGAGCTTGCGCAGGTCGGCGAGGCGCTCGGTCTGCGCGAGCCCGGCGGAGATCTGGGCGGCGAGCAGGGTGGCGTAGTCGGCGTCGCCCTCGGTGAACTCCGCCGTCCCGGTGGACCGGGCCAGGTAGAGCTCGCCCCAGGCCTGCCCGTGCAGCACGATCGGGGCGACCACGCAGCAGGCCCGGCCCCGCCGGCGCAGCGCGGCGGCGCGCTCCTGGCAGTAGGCCCCGGCGGTGGGGTGCGCGTGCCGGGCGTGCGGCTCGGTGTTCTCGGCGCTCTGCAGCCAGGCGCGGGGCAGTCGGCCGGTGGTCCAGCGCTCTTCCAGATAGGTGACGATCTCGGGGAAGTCCGCCACCGGGTAGGACTCGTCCTCCGGCAGCTCCTCCTCGCCCGGCGCCAGCTCCCCGTGGTTGACCAGCACCCGCAGCCGGCCGGACTCGCGGTCCCAGACCGAGACGGCCGCCATGGTGGCGCCGAGGGCCTCGGTGGCCCGGGCGGCGGCGGCCCGGACGGCCTCCAGCGGGGTGAGCGCCCCCGCCATGTCCTGGGCGAGCTCCACCACGGACGTCAGCCGCGGGTCGGGGGCGGCCGGCGACTCCGCGTGGTCGCACACACAGCCGCGGTCCGTCGTGATCGCCTCACTGCCCACCGGCTCGCCTCGTTCCCTGTGCTCGGTCCCGCTCGGCCCCGTGGCTCACCCCACCGAGAACCGGACCCGTCCAGCCGCTTGCACCAAGACTATGGCGGTTTCGTTCGGTTATGCCCCGTTTGCCCGCGCGGATCCTCCCGACCCGAGCGGTTTCAGCCGTACGGCTTTCGAGCGACGGCCCCACGCCACGGCCGATCCGCACCTCCGGACCGGGCCGCCTCGCCCGAACACCCGCCTACCCCGTCCGCCGCCGGGCATTCCGCGCGTCGCGCAAACCCCGGAAATCGCGGAAATCACGAAAACCACGGCCGGTGAGCACGGCCGGCCGAGCCCTGCGGCGGGTTCACTCCCCGCGCGGCCGCCGCGACAGCAGCCACGGTTCGACCAGCCCCAGCCCGCGCACCGGACGGCGCCACATCGGCTGGAGGCCGAACCGGTGTCCCGCGTCCGGCCCCGGCACCGGGAGCCCGGAGGCGGGCTGCCCCGCGGCGGCGGCCAGGGCCTCCGCCAGCCCCGGCATGTCGGCGTCGGCCGGGGCGACGCTGCCGTTCTGCTCCAGCGCGGCCGCGAACTCGCCGTCGATCAGCACCGCGTCCTTGGGCGCGATCGAGGTGAGCCGGCTGGCCAGGTTGACGGTGGTGCCGAAGACGTCGCCCATCCGGGAGGTGACGGTGCCGAAGGCCATGCCGACCCGCAGCGCGGGGATGCTGTCGTCCTCGGCCAGGGCCTCGATCAGGCTGAGCGCGATCTCGGCGGCCGTCCCCGGGTCCTCGGAGACGTAGAGGATCTCGTCGCCGAGGGTCTTGATCACCCGGCCGCCCTGGCCGGCGATCAGGTCCGAGCAGGTGTTCTCGAAGGTCTCGACCAGCTCGCCGAGCTCCTCCTCCTCCAGCCGGCGGGAGAGCCGGGTGAAGCCGACCAGGTCGGCGAAGCCGACGGCCAGCCGCCCGCTGGTGATCTCGGTGTCCTCGGCGGCCTGCACCACCCGGCCGGTGACGGCGGCCAACTGGCGGCGCCACACGTACACCAGGAACTGCTCCAGCTCCGGCAGCAGCAGCTCGACCAGCGGATAGGCCACATCGGCGCGGGTCAGCCCGGGCTCGACGGACTGGGTGAGGTTCTCCAGGAAGGTGTCCATCTGCCAGCCGGCCAGCCGGGCGGTGGTCTGCCCGGTGGAGCGGGCCACCTGGATCGCCATCGGCTCGCTGAGCAGGCCCGACTCCACCAGACCGGCGAGCCGGCGCAGGGCGATCACGTCCCCGTCGGTGAGCGCCCGGGACTGCCCGATGTCCGGGAACCCCATCGCCCGCCAGAAGCGGGTGGCCAGCTCCATCGGGACATCGGCGGCCCGCGCGGCCTGGTACGGGGTGTAGCGGCGTGGCGCGTCCAGGATCAGGCGTTCCAGGTCGAGCGCGACCGTCTGGTCGTCGGAGCCCGCCGTCCCGCCGTTGCCGCCGTCCTCTGCCACCGGTCCGTCCCCGTGCGGTTGCCGCACTTGCCTCGTGTCCTGCCTGTCCGGACGCGCGCCCGCCACCCCTTCGGGCAGTGGCGCGCCTCACACTGCTGCCAGGTGGAATGTTCGCACGGAATCCCGCGATCCGGGGCATCCGCCCGGGTCAAGGAGAGGTGAAGAGTGCCGCTCAGCGGGGCTCGGGGCGCACGTGGACGACGTCTCCCGCGCCCACCGGCCGCCGTGTGCCGTCGGGCGTGCGGACCACCAGCCGGCCGTCGCCGTCGATCGCCACCGCCTCGCCGAGCAGCTCCCGGTCGCCCGGCAGATGGACCCTGACCGGCCGGCCGAGAGTGGTGCAGCGGTCCGCGTAGGCGGCCAGCAGGCCACTGGCGTGCGGGTCGCCGGCCGCGGCGGTCCACTCGGTGTAGAGACCGGCGAACTCCCGCAGCAGCCCGCGCAGCAGGGTGGACCGGTCGGTCACCGCGGCGCCGGCCAGGGCCAGTGAGGCGGCGGTGGGGACGGGCAGCTCGTTCGCGCGCAGCGAGACGTTGATGCCGAGGCCGGCCACCACCGCGCCGCCGCTCAGCTCGGTGAGGATGCCGCCGAGCTTGCGCTCCGCGCCGTCGATCCCGACCTGGAGGTCGTTCGGCCACTTGAGGCCGACCTCGACCTCGGCCACCCGGCTCAGCGTGGCGGCCGCCGCGACACCGACCAGGATCGGCAGCCAGCCGTACCGCTCGACGGGTACCTCGTCCGGGCGAAGCAGGACGGAGAGGAAGAGCCCGGAGCGGGGCGGCGCCGACCACTGCCGCTCCAGCCGGCCGCGCCCGGCGTTCTGCGCCTCGGCGACCAGCACGGCGCCCTGCGGCGCGCCCGCCCCGGCGCGGGCGGCGAGGTCGCTGTTGGTGGAGCCGGTCTCGGTGACGACGTCCAGCGAGGTCCAGAACCCGCCCGGCAGGACGAGGTCGCGGCGCAGGGCCTCGGCGTCCAGCGGCGGCCGGTCCAGATCGGTCCAGGGCGACGGCCCGGCGTGGCCGAAGCCGCGCAGTCCACTGCGGCGGGGGGTGACGGGATCGGTCATGACCACGAGACTAGGCCCTGGCCGGTCCCCCGGCCCGGCCCCAGGCCGCCATATCGTCCCGCAGAACGGGCGTTGACACACTGTGTCGCTGGCCATAACGGGAAACCCCGCGCGCTGGCTACGCTACTCGACGGTAGTTCGTTGCGCCGCCCTGCCCTCATACGCGTGTCCCCGCTCAGACCCGCGTACCACCGAACAGGCCGCGGCCCATGGATCAGGGAGAGCCCACCCGATGACCGAGGCCCCGTACGACCCCCACACCACCGCCGGCAAGCTCGCCGACCTGCGGCGCAGGATCGACGAGGCGGTGCACTCCGGCTCCGCCAAGGCCGTGGAGAAGCAGCATGCCAAGGGCAAGCTGACCGCCCGTGAGCGCGTCGTCGAGCTGATGGACGAGGGCTCCTTCGTGGAGTTCGACGAGTTCGCCCGGCACCGTTCGATCAATTTCGGCCAGGAGAAGAACCGCCCGTACGGCGACGGCGTGGTCACCGGCTACGGCACCGTCGACGGCCGCCAGGTCGCCGTCTTCGCCCAGGACTTCACCGTCTTCGGCGGCTCGCTCGGCGAGGTGTTCGGCGAGAAGATCGTCAAGGTGATGGACTTCGCGCTGAAGACCGGCTGCCCGGTCGTCGGCATCAACGACTCCGGCGGCGCCCGGATCCAGGAGGGCGTGGTCTCGCTCGGCCTGTACGGCGAGATCTT
Organism: Kitasatospora sp. NPDC059327; assembly: GCF_042752535.1. Lineage (NCBI taxonomy): Bacteria > Bacillati > Actinomycetota > Actinomycetes > Kitasatosporales > Streptomycetaceae > Kitasatospora > Kitasatospora sp. NPDC059327. The sequence continues at coordinate 18,110 of NZ_JBHYYB010000097.1, forward strand.
CCGCCGCAACGTGCACGCCTCCGGCGTCGTCCCGCAGATCTCGCTGATCATGGGCCCCTGCGCGGGCGGCGCGGTGTACTCCCCCGCGATCACCGACTTCGTGGTGATGGCCGATCAGACCTCGCACATGTTCATCACCGGACCGGACGTGATCAAGACCGTCACCGGTGAGGACGTCGGCATGGAGGAGCTGGGCGGCGCGCGCACCCACAACGCCAAGTCCGGCAACGCGCACTACCTGGCCGCGGACGAGAAGGAGGCGATCGAGTACGTCAAGAGCCTGCTCTCGTACCTGCCCTCCAACAACCTCTCCGACCCGCCGTCCTTCCCCGAGGAGGCGGACCTCTCGGTCACCGACGAGGACCTCGAACTCGACACCCTGATCCCGGACTCGGCCAACCAGCCGTACGACATGCACACGGTGATCGAGCACATCCTGGGCGACGGCGAGTTCCTGGAGACCCAGCCGCTGTACGCGGGCAACATCATCACCGGCTTCGGCCGGGTCGAGGGCCACCCGGTCGGCGTCGTCGGCAACCAGCCGATGGACCTGGCCGGCTGCCTGGACATCGCCGCCAGCGAGAAGGCCGCGCGCTTCGTCCGCACCTGCGACAGCTTCAACATCCCGGTGCTGACCTTCGTCGACGTGCCCGGTTTCCTGCCCGGCACCGGCCAGGAGTGGGACGGCATCATCCGCCGCGGCGCCAAGCTGATCTACGCCTACGCCGAGGCCACCGTCCCGCTGATCACCGTGATCACCCGCAAGGCCTTCGGCGGCGCGTACGACGTCATGGGCTCCAAGCACCTGGGCGCCGACCTCAACCTCGCCTGGCCGACCGCGCAGATCGCCGTGATGGGCGCGCAGGGCGCGGTCAACATCCTGCACCGGCGGGAGCTGGCGGACGCGGAGGACGTCGAGGCCAAGCGGGCCGAGCTGCTGGCCTCCTACGAGGACACCCTGCTCAACCCCTACCTGGCCGCCGAGCGCGGCTACGTGGACGCCGTCATCGCGCCGAGCGACACCCGCCGGCACATCGTCCGCGGGCTGCGGGCGCTGCGCGGCAAGCGCGAGGTGCTGCCGCCGAAGAAGCACGGAAACATCCCCCTGTAAGCGGCTGTCGCGAGAGGATTGAGCCATGGCCCCGATCCACGTGCTGCACGGGCAGCCGACCCCCGAGGAGCTGGCCACCGTCCTGGCGGTGGTCCAAGCCCGGGCCGCCGCCGCGCAGGCCGCCGCCGAGGCCGCCCGCCGCGCCGGCGCCGGCCCGGACTCCCCCTGGAACGACCGCGCCCGCCGGCTGCGCTCGGCCCCGCGCCCCGGCGTCAACGCCTGGCGCGCCTCGGGCTGGGCCGGTTAGACCCCCGCCGGGGGGGGGGGGGGGGCGCCGCCCCCCCCCCCCCCCCCCCCCCCCCCGGGCCCGGGCCCGGGCCGCCCCGGGGGGCCGGCTCTCGGGGTGGGGGGTGGGC
>NZ_JBHYYB010000097.1:19586-34484 GCF_042752535.1 Kitasatospora sp. NPDC059327
CCGCGCCCGGGCTAAACCGGGGGGGGCGGCGGGGGGTGGGCCTGTTACCCCCGCGCGGGGGGGGGGCCCCCCCCCCCCCCCCGGCGACCCCCCGCCCCCCGGCGATCCGGGCCCGGGCACGCCCGGATTGCCCCGAAAGCTGAGTACGCGTACTCAGGCGTCACCCCGGCGGCGCGGCGCACCCTGGAGGGGTGCTCTGGTCAGACCCCCGCGACGAGCCCTCCCCGGAGGCCCGCCGGACGCAGGAGAAGCTGCGCCGTGCCGGCCACGTGCTCGCGGCCTCCCTCCTGCTGATCGCCGTCCTGCTGATGATCTGAACGCCCGCGGGCCGCGGTCTCCGGCCCGACGGACGGGCACCGGCCGACAGACGGGCACCGGCCCGACGGACGGGCACTCGGCCGACCCCTACCCTGGTGGGCATGACCGACCGCCGCGCCCTCGTCCTCGCCTCCGCCTCCCCCGCCCGCCTCGGGCTGCTGCGCCAAGCGGGCCTCGACCCGCGCGTGGTGGTCAGCGGCGTCGACGAGGACGCCATCACCGCCGCCACCCCCGCCGAACTCGCCCTCGTGCTCGCCGAGGCCAAGGCCAAGGCGGTCGCCGCCGACCTGACCGGCGGCGAGCTGGTGATCGGCTGCGACTCGGTGCTGGAGCTGGACGGGCAGGCGCTCGGCAAGCCCGCCGACGCCACCGAGGCGCTGGCCCGCTGGCAGGCGATGCGCGGCCGGTCCGGGGTGCTGCGCACCGGGCACTGCGTGATCGACACCGTGACCGGCCGGCAGTCCTCGGCCACCGCCTCCACCACCGTCCGCTTCGGCACCCCCGACGACGCCGAGGTCGCCGCCTACATCGCCTCCGGCGAGCCGCTGCACGTGGCCGGCGCGTTCACCCTGGACGGCCGCTCGGCGCCGTTCGTCGACGGCATCGACGGCGACCCGGGCAACGTCATCGGCCTCTCGCTGCCGCTGCTGCGCCGGCTCCTCGCCGACCTCGGCGTCCGGATCACCGACCTCTGGGTCTGACCGGCGGGCCGGGCCTCGTTCGGAGGCCCGGCGGGCCGGGCTCCCCGGGCGGCTCCCCGGGCCGGCCGGCGGATCGTCGCGCGACCGCGGTGCGCCGGGGGCCGTCCACCGTCCGGCCCCGTGGCCGTCCCGGGCGCCCGCTAGGCTGACCGCCGCCGTTCGAACGGGGAGGGGACAGGCCGATGACCGACAGTCTGCTCAACGTGCTGCTCGGGCTGGTGGCGAGCGCGATCAGCGCGTCGCTCGGCTGGCTCGCGCAGAACCTGCGCCGTAGGAGGCGGCTGGAGCGGGTCCGCTCGTTCTTCGGTCTGCCGGCCGGCGGTGAGTGCCTGATCGTGGTGAACCGCAGCGTCGGGGTCGGCGCGCACGCCCGGACGGTCACCCGGCGCGACGCCTACGCGCTGATGGAGCTGGCCGCGCTGGTGAAGGAGTGCGGCGCGCAGACCGAGCTGGTCGCGCACGACGCCGTCCACCGCGGCCTGGGCGCCAAGACCGAGTTCTGCTTCGGCGGCCCCAGCAGCAACGAGCGGATGGCCGCCCACCTGGCCTGGGGCCTGCCCGGGGTGACCGTCACCAGCGGGTCGGACGGGCCGGCGAACGTCATCGTGGTGGGCGACCGGTCCTTCACCGTCGACTGGGAGAACGAGGTGTACGCCCTGCTGGCCCGCCTCCCCACCCCCGAGGGCGGGCGCCCGGTCTTCCTGATCTCCGGTCAGACCGGCGTCGCCAACCACGCCGGCGTCCGCTACCTCGTCGCCAACCACCGCCGGCTCGCCCGCCGGTACGGTGAGGACGGTACGTTCGCCGTGGTCCTCAGGGTCGTCAACCCGCAGGCCTACGGACCCGATGTGGTGGAACTGGCCGCCGACGTGACCGCCCAGGCCCGGGAAAGGACCGCCTCCACGGCCCCTGCCGGGTGAGTGTGGCCAAGGCCACCGCCCCGACGCGCCGCCCCGTCACCGTCCGCACGGGACGGCCCCCGCCGGCGGCACCGGCCACCACCTGGGAAGACCCGGACGGGTCGCGGATCGGGCCTCCGAACGCATCACCCTCCGTGTGGGATAGTTCACAACCTGGGGCTACTCGCCGGTACTGCCCAGAAATCCATAAACTCGACCAGGTTCAAGAAGGGAGCCACAGTGCGCAAGGTGCTCATCGCCAACCGCGGAGAAATCGCCGTCCGCGTCGCCCGGGCCTGCTCGGACGCCGGTATCGCCAGCGTCGCCGTCTACGCCGAGCCGGACCGGGATGCGCTGCACGTCCGCGCGGCCGACGAGGCTTACGCGCTGGGCGGCGACACCCCCGGTACCAGCTACCTCGACATCACGAAGGTCCTCAAGGCCGCCGCGGACTCGGGGGCGAACGCCGTCCACCCCGGTTACGGCTTCCTGTCGGAGAACGCCGAGTTCGCCCAGGCCGTCCTCGACGCGGGCCTGACCTGGATCGGCCCGCCGCCGCAGGCCATCCGCGACCTCGGTGACAAGGTCACCGCCCGGCACGTGGCGCAGCGCGCCGGTGCCCCGCTGGTCGCCGGTACGCCGGACCCGGTCGCGGGCGCCGACGAGGTCGTCGCGTTCGCCCGGGAGCACGGCCTCCCGGTCGCCATCAAGGCGGCGTTCGGCGGTGGCGGCCGCGGCCTGAAGGTCGCCCGCACGCTGGAGGAGATCCCGGAGCTGTTCGAGTCCGCGGTCCGCGAGGCGGTCGCCGCCTTCGGTCGCGGCGAGTGCTTCGTCGAGCAGTACCTGGACAACCCCCGGCACGTCGAGACCCAGTGTCTGGCCGACCAGCACGGCAACGTGGTGGTCGTCTCGACCCGTGACTGCTCGCTGCAGCGCCGGCACCAGAAGCTGGTCGAGGAGGCGCCCGCGCCGTTCCTCACCCCCGAGCAGAACGCCGAGCTGTACCGGGCGTCCAAAGCCATCCTCAAGGAGGCCGGCTACGTCGGCGCCGGGACCTGCGAGTTCCTGGTCTCCCAGGACGGGCTGATCTCCTTCCTGGAGGTCAACACCCGCCTCCAGGTGGAGCACCCGGTCTCCGAGGAGGTCACCGGGATCGACCTGGTCCGCGAGATGTTCCGGATCGCCGACGGCGAGGAGCTCGGGTACGACGACCCGGAGGTGCGGGGTCACTCGATCGAGTTCCGCATCAACGGCGAGGACCCGGGCCGCGGCTTCCTGCCCGCCCCCGGCACGGTGACGCTGTTCGCGCCGCCGTCCGGCCCGGGCGTCCGGCTGGACGCGGGCGTCGAGAGCGGCTCGGTCATCGGCCCCGCCTGGGACTCGCTGCTCGCCAAGCTGGTCGTCACCGGCGCCACCCGCAAGCAGGCGCTGCAGCGCGCCGCCCGCGCGCTGGCCGAGTTCAAGGTCGAGGGCATGGCCACCGCCATCCCGTTCCACCGCGTGGTCGTGGCCGACCCGGCGTTCGCGCCCGAGGTGCACGGCGTCGACGGGCCGTTCACGATCTTCACCCGGTGGATCGAGACCGAGTTCCAGAACACCATCCCCGCGTTCGCCGGCGCGCCCGGTGAGGGCGAGGAGGCCGAGGGCCGGGAGACCGTGGTGGTCGAGGTCGGCGGCAAGCGGATCGAGGTCTCGCTGCCGTCCTCGCTGGGCGTCGCGTCGGCTCCGGCCGCCGCCCCCGGCGGTGCGGCCAAGGCGAAGCGCCGGGTCGGCGCCAAGAAGGCCGGCTCGGCGGTCAGCGGTGACACCCTGGCCTCGCCGATGCAGGGCACCATCGTCAAGGTCGCCGTCGAGGAGGGTCAGGTCGTCGCCGAGGGCGAGCTGATCGTCGTCCTGGAGGCGATGAAGATGGAGCAGCCGCTGAACGCGCACAAGGCGGGCACCGTCGTCGGCCTCAAGGCCGAGGTCGGCGGCAGCGTCAGCAGTGGCGCGGCGCTCTGCGAGATCAAGGACTGACGGCTCCGGCCGCCGGACCGGTCCGTACGCCCCTCGGGGTGTGCGGACCGGTTCCGTTTCCGGCTCGCCGCGGGCGCGGGTCCACGCCCGGCGCGGCTCGGCGCGGGTTCTGCTCGCGGGCCGGGCTCAGCGCCCGCGCGGGACGGCCCCCAGCTCGGCGAGCCGGGCCGGCAGCGGGCCGCCGGGGCCGCCGTGCGCGCCGGGGCGGCGCTGGCCGGGCAGCGGGGCGCCACCGGGCGGCGGGGCGGTCCGCCGGGCCAGCGGGCCGGGCTGGGTCTGGTGGACGGGCCCGCTGCCGGTGCCGTGCACGGGGGCGTCCCCGCTCGGCGGGGCGCCCAGGGGCGCCAGGTCGATCTGCACCCCGCAGTCGGCGAGCGCGTCCAGCTCGCGCGCGGTGGTGTCGTCGGCGGCGGCGCGCTCGTCGGTGACCAGCCGGGTGATCGTCTCGGTCGGGACGGTCTGGAACATGGTGTCCGCGCCGAGCTTGGTGTGGTCGGCGAGGACGATGACCTCGGCAGCCGACTGCACCAGAGCCCGGTCCACGCTCGCGGAGAGCATGTTCGTGGTCGACAGCCCGCGATCGGCGGTCAGTCCACTGCCGGAGATGAACGCCTTGGAGACCCGCAGCCCGTGCAGCGACTGCTCGGCGCCGCTGCCCACCAGGGCGTAGTTGGAGCCCCGCAGGGTGCCGCCGGTCATCACCACCTCCACCCGGTTGGCGTGGGCCAGCGCCTGGGCGACCAGCAGGGAGTTGGTGACCACCGTCAGCCCGGGGACTCTGGCCAGCCGGCGGGCCAGCTCCTGGGTGGTGGTCCCGGCGCCGACCACCACGGCGTCGCCCTCCTCCACCAGTCCCGCGGCGAGATCGGCGATGGCGCTCTTCTCGGCCGCGGAGAGGTGGGTCTTCTGCGGATAGCCTGGTTCGCGGCTGAAGCCGCCGGGGAGCACCGCGCCGCCGTGCCGGCGGTCGAGGAGCCCTTCTGCCTCCAGCGCCCGTACGTCACGACGTACGGTCACTTCGGAGGTCTGGACGACGCGGGCCAGTTCACGGAGCGAGACGGCTCCGTTGGCGCGCACCATTTCGAGGATCAACTGGCGACGTTCTGCTGCAAACACAGAACCGACGGTAACCTGCGTGACCGTCTGCTTTCAGGCGTTTGCAGCTAGTAGCGGGAATTGCTCACGCACGAGCGGCGCGTGACCGTACAATACGCGCCGTCAGCAACCCGGGACTGCGCCCGCCGTCCGGGTGACGACCCGTCCCGCGCGAAGGGCGGCCGCCGTACGGCAGCCGCCCTCAACTGCGCGTCAGGCGCTCAGGATTCGCCCCCGGCCCGCTTGCGGATGTGCAGCTGGCGGGCGGCCTCGGCGGTCGAGCCGGAGACGGACGGATAGACGGTGAAGGCGCTGGCCACCTGTTCGACCGTCAGATTGGCGTCCACCGCGAGCGCGATCGGGTGGATCAGCTCGCTGGCGCGCGGGGCGACCACCACGCCGCCGACCACGATGCCGGTGCCCGGGCGGCAGAACAGCTTCACGAAACCGTCCCGGATGCCCTGCATCTTGGCCCGCGGGTTGCCGCGCAGCGGCAGCTTGACCTCGACCGCGTCCATCTTGCCGCAACTCACGTCGGCGGCGGTGTAGCCGACGGTGGCGATCTCCGGGTCGGTGAAGACGTTGGAGGCCACGGTCTTCAGGTTCAGCGGCTGCACCGCGTCGCCGAGCGCGTGGTACATCGCGATCCGGCCCTGCATGGCCGCCACCGAGGCGAGCATGAAGACCCCGGTGCAGTCACCGGCCGCGTACACGCCGGGGGCGCTGGTGCGGGAGACCCGGTCGACCTGGATCTGGCCCCAGTCGTTGAGCTTGACCCCGGCCTCCTCCAGGCCCAGCCCGGCGGTGTTGGGGATCGAGCCGACCGCCATCAGGCAGTGCGTGCCCTTGATCACCGTGCCGTCGGAGAGCGTCACCTCGACCTGGTCGCCCACCCTCTTGGCGCCCTCGGCCCGGCTGCGGCTCATCACGTTCATGCCGCGGCGGCGGAAGACCTCCTCCAGCACCTCGGCGGCGTCCGGGTCCTCGCCCGGCAGCACCCGGTCGCGGCTCGACACCAGGGTGACCTTGGAGCCGAGCGCCTGGTACGCGCCGGCGAACTCCGCGCCGGTGACGCCGGAGCCGACCACGATCAGCTCGCGCGGCAGCTCCTCCAGGTCGTACACCTGGGTCCAGGTCAGGATCCGCTCGCCGTCCGGCTGGGCGTCCGGCAGCTCGCGCGGGTGCGCGCCGGTGGCGATCAGCACCGCGTCGGCGCGCAGCGACTGAACACTGCCGTCGGGCGCGTCCACCAGCACCTCGCGGGAACCGTCCACGGCCTGCCCGCCGCCGCCGAGCCGGCCCCGGCCGCGCAGCACGGTGACGCCGGCCCGGGTCACCGACTGGGTGATGTCGTGGGACTGGGCGATGGCGAGGCGCTTGACGCGTCGGTTGACCTTGCCGAGGTCCACGCCGACCACCCGCGCCTCGCGCTCCAGCGGCGGGGTGTCGTCGGCGACGATGATGCCCAGCTCTTCGTACGAGCTGTCGAAGGTCGTCATCACCTCCGCGGTCGCGATCAGGGTCTTCGACGGCACGCAGTCCGTGAGCACCGCCGATCCACCCAGACCGTCGCGATCGACGACGGTCACCTCCGCGCCGAGCTGGGAGGCGACGAGCGCCGCCTCGTAGCCGCCGGGTCCGCCACCGATGATCACGATCCGAGTCACGTCCACCATTGTCCCGTACGCCGAGCGCGGTGCCACGCCGGGGTCGGGGCTCCTGTTCGATCGCCCAGTCGCCCCGGACGGTCCGACGGACGGTCTAGGCTGCACCCCATGCCCCTCTACGCCGCGTATGCCACCAACCTCGATGCCCGGCAGATGACCCGCCGAGCCCCGCACTCCCCACTGCGCGGGACCGGTTGGCTGGACGGCTGGCGCCTCACCTTCGGCGGCGAGCAGCTCGGCTGGGAGGGCTCGCTGGCCACCGTGGTCGAGGACGAGAAGGAGCAGGTCTTCGTCTCGCTGTACGACGTCGCGCCGATGGACGAGGAGGGCCTGGACCGCTGGGAGGGCGTCCAGCTCGGCATCTACCGCAAGATCAGGCTGCGCGCGCACACCCTGGACGGCGACATCCCGGTCTGGACGTACGTGCTCAACGACTACGAGGGCGGTCTGCCCGCCGCCCGCTACCTGGGCCTGGTCGCGGACGCCGCGGAGAGCGCCGGCGCGCCGCACGACTACGTCCTGGACCTGCGCCGCCGCCCCTGCTGACCGGCGCTACGGCGTAGCCCCGGTACGCCAGGAGGCGGTGGTGGCGGCCAGCGCCGCCGTCACGGACGCCCGCCGGCGCGGCTCGGTGCGCGGCCCGGCACCCAGCTCGACGTGGATCCACGGCACCCCGAGACCGGCCGCGAACCGGCCCTCGACGTTGGTGGTGCCGGTCAGCTGACCGCACTTCTCCCGCCAGGCGCGGCAGACCGCGAACCCGGCCTGCCCGAGTCCGCCGGCGGTGAGCTCGGCGGCCGGCCCGGCCGGGCCGGCGCCGCCGGAGACGACCGCGTCCTGCCCCGGCAGGCTGCCCTCGTCGAAGCCGTGCAGCTGGAGGCCCGGCAGTCCGCGCGCCGTCAGCGCCTCCACCACCGCCGCGAACACGGTGTCGGCGCGGTGCGCCACGTCCGAGGAGCCGTCCGGGCCCGCCCTGCGGTGCGCCCCGGCGAGCACCAGGACCCCGCCCGGCCCGGCCCGGAAGACGTCCACCCCGAGCCGCTCGGTCCGGCTGTCGGAGACGGGGTGCGGCACCTGCACCGACCAGGCCGCCTTCGCCGAGAGGTCGAGGTAGACCCGGCCCCAGCCCCGGTCGTCCGCCGCCCGCCCCGGGCTCTCGGCGATCTCGGCCACCCGGCGCCCACTGCCCGCCTCGGTGAACTCGCTCAGCCGGTAGCCGACCGCGGCCAGCACCGGCCCGGCCCGCTCGGGCCGGCCGTCGAGCGCCGCCAGCACGCCGTCCGCCACCGCCCGGCGCTGCGCCTGGTCCGGGACGGTGTAGGGCCCGTCCGGGCCGAAGTCCGCGGTGTACTCGTCGACCCGGGCCGCCAGGTCCACCGGCGCCGGCCCGGTCGGTCCGACCCCGTCGGCGGGCACGGTGGCGGGGTGCCCGCCGGAGCCGCGCGCCGCGACCGTCAGCACGACGGCCAGGGCGGCGAGGACCAGGAGCAGCGCCGCCGACAGCGGCACCGCGCGCCGCACGCGCGTTCTCCCCACGGGCCGAGTTTCCATGAGCCGAGAACCTACCCTGCCGCCAAAGGAATCCATGCCTGAAACCTTTTGAGACCAAAGATTCCCCGGTTCGAAATCCGAACGAGACGAGATTCCAAAAAGCACTTCGTAGGCTGTTCAGGTTTTGACCAGGGCTTGACCATTCCTGGTCCCGGCGGGGCTCCAAGGGGAGGTGGAGCGCGCCGCCACCCCCGAACCCGATGACGAGGCCTCCCGTGAGTACGGCACCCACCCCGCCGCGACAGCACCGCTATCGCCGCCGGGCCGACATGCCGCTGCTCGGCGGGATCCGCCCGCCGATCGCGCTGCTGCTGGTCCTGCTGCTCGCCGTCGCCACGATCACCGCGCTGGCCGTCGGTGGTCTCCGGGTGGACGACACCCCGCGGGCCGTCCGGGAGTCCCACCAGTACGCCGCCGAGGACACCGCCGCCTCGCTGCGCGCCGGACTCCACGAGAGCGCCACCGACCTGCGCCGGGCCGCCGCCCACTACGACGGCGCGCCCGCCGAGCCGGCCGCCGTGCTGACCGCGCTGGGCCAGGCCTACCGGAAGTGGCGCGGCACCGTGATCGTCCGGCCCGACACCGGCCGGCTGCTCGCCGCCCGCGGCGAGACCGTCCCGCTGGCCGGCCTCGACCTCGGCAAGGTCACCGACACCGCGCCCGCGCCGCTGCTGATGCCCTCGACCGCCGGGACCAGGCTGCTCACCTTCGCCCTGGTCAGCACGGCGGACGACGGTCGCGCCCTGCTGGTCGCCTCCGACAACCTGCGGCTGCCCGGCGTCGCCACCCGCGAGGAGCAGACCGTCCAGGTCCTCGACGCCGCCGGGTCCGTCCTGGACTCCACCGGTGCCGCGCTGACCGCCGAGCCGGACCGCCGGCTGGTCGCCGGGGCCCGCGAGCGCGCCGTCCACGAGCGCCCGGCCCCCGGCAAGGCCGTCTCGGGCAGCCTCGCCGGCAGCCCGGACGCCAAGGGCGTCCGCCGGGTGGCCGGCTACGCGGCCGTCGCCGCCCCGGACGGGTCCGACCCGGCCACCGCGCTCGGCCTCACCGTCGTCTCCACCAGCGCCCTCGACGCGAAGCCGGGCAGCCTGCGTCATCCGGCCCTCGGCCTGGCCGCCGCCGGCGCGCTGCTGGCCCTCGCCCTGCTGCTGGCCCGGTACCTGGTCCGCACGCTCCAGCGTCCGCTGCTGCGCCTCTTCCTGGAGGCCCGCCGCCTCACCCGGGGGGAGCTCGACCGGCCGGTCACCGGCCCCCGGCGCGGCGAGGCCGGGCGCACCACCCGCGCCCTGGAGGAGCTGCGGCTCCAACTGCTCGACCCGGCCCGACCGCCGGCCACCGCCCGCCCCGCCCGGCGCCGCCCCGGCACCGCGCTGCCGCTGGCCCTGTGCGCCGTGGTCGTCCTCGCCTGGTCGGGACCGCTGCTGCTGCTCGGCGGCGGCGACCCGCGGGTCCGCGTCCCCGCCCAGGTGGTGGCCGGACAGCGGGACCGCACCGACACCTCCGCCGACCGGATCCGCCAGGCCCTCAACGAGGGCTACGCCGATCTGCGCTCACTCGCGCCGGCCCTCGCCGAGGCCTCCGTCGGCAAGGCCGGGACGCTGCTGCGCACCACCCTGGCCGAGCACGACCGGTACCGCTCGCTCTACGTCCTCGGGGCCGACGGCGAGGTGCTCGCCCGGGCCGGCGAGGCACCGCACCGGACCGGGCCGCAGGCGCTCGGCGCGAGCGGCGTCCTGCTGCTCAACCGCTCCGGCAAGGAGCCCCGGATCGCCGCCCGCGCGGCGCTCACCGCCACCCCGGCCGAGGAGGACGACGAGAACGGCCAGGACGGCCAGGAGGCCGCCGAGCCCCGGGGGCCGGTCCTGGTCGGCGAGTTCAAGACCGACTTCCTGAGCGGACTGCTGACCAGGCCCGGTCTCGGCCGGGTCTGGCTGGTCGACGACCGCCGGCGCGTCCTCGCCGCGAACGAGGGCTACAGCTCCTTCGGCGAACTTCCCGACCCCCGGGCCGGGGCCGTCCTGGCCGACGCCGGGAAGAAGGCCGCCGTCGACGTGGTCCGCACCGGCGGCGAACCCGCCCTGCTGGCCGCGGCCCCGCTCGGCGGCAACGGCGCCGTCGCCCGGCTCGGCTGGTCGGTGGTCACCGCGCACCCGGTGGCCTGGCTGCACCTCGACCAGAACCGGGCCGACCGGCGCGCCGTCCTGGCCGGCATGCTCGGCCTCGCCGCCGCCGCGCTCTGCCTCGGCTGGCTCTTCATCGCCGTCGGCCTGCCGCTGCGCCGTCTCACCGCGAGCGCCGAGGCCCTGGCCGCCGGGGACCGCCGCACCGTGCTCCACCCCGTCCACCACGACGAGGTCGGAGCCGTCGCCCGCAGCCTGGAGCTGATCCGTCAGGACCTGGAACGGGCCGCCCGCCGCGCCCCGGCCGGACCGACCGCCGCCGCCACGACCGCCACCGCCACCCGCTGAGAAGGACCGCCCCCCGTGCTCTTCCTGTACCTCGTGCTGCTGGTGTGCTGCGCCGTCCTGCTGGTCGCGGGCATCGTCGAGCAGCGCCGGCACTACGCCGCGCTGGAGCAGATCCCGACCCGGGTCCTGGTCAACGGCATCCGCGGCAAGAGCTCGATCACCCGGCTCTGCGCGGGCGCGCTGCGCGGCGGCGGCCTGGTGACGGTGGCCAAGACCACCGGCACCGCGGCCCGGTTCATCCACCCCGACGCGACCGAGGAGCCGGTCTACCGCAAGTTCGGCATCGCCAACGTGGTGGAGCAGATCGGCATCGTCCGCCGGGCCGCGACCTATCGCCCGCACGCCCTGGTGATCGAGTGCATGGCGGTGATGCCGGCGCTCCAGGAGGTCAACCAGACCAAGCTGATCCGCTCCACCATCGGCGTGCTCTGCAACGTCCGTGAGGACCACCTGGCCGAGATGGGCCCGACGCTGGACGACGTGGCCCGGTCGCTCTCCCGCTCGATGCCGGTCGGCGGCGTCTGCGTCACCGCCGAGCGGGACCGCGCGCACATCCTGCGCGCGGAGGCGGCCGCGCGGGACTGCGAGCTGATCGTGGTGGACCCGGAGTCGGTCACCGACGAGGAGCTGCGCGGCTTCAGCTGGTTCACCTTCAAGGAGAACGTGGCCATCGCCCTCGCCGTCGCCGAGCTGCTCGGCATCGAACGGCAGACGGCGCTGCGGGGGATGTGGCAGGCCCCGCCGGATCCGGGCGTGCTCTCCGTCGAGCGGTACCGCACCGAGGACGGCGGGCGGCTGCGGTTCGCCAACGTCTTCGCGGCCAACGACCCCGAGTCCACCCTGATGAACGTCCGTCAGCTGGAGAGCCTCGGCGCGATCCACCGGCCGCTCAACGTCGTGATCAACTGCCGCCCGGACCGGGTCGAGCGCAACGGCCAGATGGGCCAGATCGTGCCGGACCTCGACCCGGACACCGTCTTCCTGATCGGCCACCCCACCCGCAGCGCCCGGGACGGCATCCCGGCCGGCTGGCCGGGCCGGGTGGTCGACCTCGGCGGCGACCGGCGCGACCCGGCGGCGCTCACCGCCGACCTGCTGGCCGAACTCGGACCGGACTCCTCGCTGGTCGCGATCGGCAACATCCACGGCCAGGGCGAGCTGCTCCTGGAGGAGCTCGCCCGGCTCGCCCCGGACGAGGCGCCGGAGCCGGAGGCGGCGCCCGAGCCCGAGCCCGGGTACGCGACGACGCCGGACGCGTGGCCGACGGCGCCCCCGTCCGCGCAGCACGGGTACGCCGGACACGGCTACCCGCAGCCCGCGTACCCCGAGCCCGCGTACGCCGAGCCCGCGTACGCCCAGCCCGCGTACCCCGAACACGGCTACGCCCAGCCCTGGCCCACCGCCCCCGGGCCCACCGAGCCCCCCTCCGCCCAGCCGGTGTACGTCCCCGAGCCGCTGCCGGACTCCTGGTTCGCCCCCGCCCCCACCCGCCGGACCACCCCCTTCCCCCACGGAGACCAGCAGTGATCCCCACCGAGCTCACACCCGAGATCGCCGCCATCGGCATCGCGCTCGGCCTGGTCTTCTCGCTCGTCTGCTACCTGACCACCAACCTCTCCCCCGGCGGCATGATCACCCCCGGCTGGCTGGCCCTCACCCTGGTCGAGGACCTCCAGCGGGTGGCCCTCGTGATCGGGGTGACGGCGCTGACCTACCTCGCCACCCGGGCCGTCCAGAAGCTGGTGATCCTCTACGGCAAGCGGCTGTTCGCCGCCGTGGTGCTGATCGGTGTCCTGCTCCAGGCCACCGTGATGCTGGTGCTCCAGCGCGAGCTGCCCACCCTGTACGCGAACCAGACGCTCGGCTTCATCGTCCCCGGCCTGATCGCCTACCAGCTGGTCCGCCAGCCCCGGGCCGCCACCCTGATGGCGACCGGCACGGTGACCCTCGCCAACTACGTGGTGCTCACCGCCGGCGTGCTGCTCGGCGCACTCCCCGGCACCTGATCGCGGTACCCGTCCCCGGTAGCGCCCCCACCCCCCAGCACCCGCAGGAAGCCAGGCCCCTCATGCCCGTCACTCGGAAGTCCCTGCTCAGCACCGGCCTCGCGGTCAGCCTGCTGGCCGCCGGCGGCTACCTCACCGTGCAGCTGCGGGACCGCGACCGGCTGCCCGCCGAGGGCGTCGGCACCGCCCCGCTGATCGCCGCCACCGCCGCGGCGAGCCCGGCCGCCCCCGCCGCCGGCACCGCCGCGGCCGCCGTCGGGTACCGCTACGAGCGGCTGGCCGGCCCGGACCGCACGGTCGTGCGGGACTCCCGCGGCGGGGTGCTCGCCACCCTGACCGACGGCGCCCGGACCGCCGTCCTGGCCGGCCCGAGCCGTACCTTCGCCGAACCGGGCACGACCGCGGCCACCCTGGTCAGTGACAGCTGGGTCCGGCTGCTGCCGCAAGCCTGGCGGCCCGGGGCGGAGACCGAGGGGTGGTTCCGCACCTGGTTCCAGCAGTCGCTCGGCTCGACCGGGGACGACGTGCTGGCGATCGCCGTCCAGTACCTGGCGGGCGCGCCGGAGGGCCGGGACGCCAAGGGCGTGCGGGTCAGGGGCGACGCCTCGTTCGGCCCGCTCAACCCCAACGGTTCGGCCGGCAACGACCTGCGGCTGGAGCAGACCGACTTCGTGGACTACCTCGGTACCGCGTACACCTTCGCCGACAAGGTCACCAAGCAGCCCGACAAGAGCCGCTACGGCTCCTTCGACTGCTCCGGGTTCGTCCGGATGGTCTACGGCTACCGCTCCGGGTACCCGCTGCTCAGCAAGGACGCGGCCGGCGCCGGTCTGCCCCGCACCGCCAACGGCCTGGCCCGGCTCGCCCCCGGGGTCCCGGTGCTGCCGCTGACCACCGCCCCCGGCTCCGACACCACCCTGCGGCCCGCCTCGATCGACCCGCTGCAACCCGGTGACCTGGTCTTCTTCGAGATCGACGCGCGCACCGGCGCCCGGCTCGACCACACCGGCATCTACCTCGGCCTGGACACCGACGGCCACCCCCGCTACATCTCCAGCCGCGAGGAGGCGAACGGCCCGACCTTCGGCGACAAGGGCGGCACCGCCCGCCTGGACGACAACGGCCTGTACGCGAAGGGACTGCGCAGCGCGAAGCGGCTGTAGATTGCTCCCGCCCGGAGGCCCGGAAGCAGGCCTCCGAGCTGTACTTTCACGCCATCCGGGTAACGATCCGGCACGTCGTACCAGGATCTTCTACGCGCGTAGCCGATTCCCGTCTATCCTCGGACCTGTGAACGCATCTCCTCAGTCGGTCGTCTCCGCCGACCCCTACGCCGCCGCCCAGGCCGCCGCCGAGCGCCTGCGCGAGCTGACCGGCGCCGAGCGCCACGACGTCGCCCTGGTGATGGGCTCCGGCTGGGTGCCGGCCGCCGAGGCCCTCGGCGAGACGGTCGCGGAGTTCCCGGTCACCGAACTCCCGGGCTTCCCCGCCCCCGCCGTGGCCGGCCACGCCGGCACCATCCGCTCGGTGAAGATCGGCGACAAGCGCGCCCTGATCTTCCTGGGCCGCAACCACTACTACGAGGGCCACGGCGTGGCCACCGTGGTCCACGGCGTGCGCACCGCGGCCGCCGCGGGCTGCGGCATCATCGTGCTGACCAACGGCTGCGGCGGTCTGCGCCAGGGCTGGGTCCCCGGCCAGCCGGTGCTGATCAGCGACCACATCAACCTGACCGCGGACTCCCCGATCGTCGGCGCCAACTTCGTCGACCTCACGGACCTGTACTCCAAGCGGCTGCGCGACCTCTGCCGCGAGGTGGACTCCAGCCTCGACGAGGCCGTCTACGTGCAGTTCCGCGGCCCGCACTACGAGACCCCGGCCGAGGTCAACATGGCCCGGGTGATCGGTGGCGAGCTGGTCGGCATGTCCACCACGCTGGAGGCCATCGCCGCCCGCGAGGCCGGCGCCGAGGTGCTCGGCATCTCGCTGGTCACCAACCTGGCCGCGGGCATCACCGGCGAGCCGCTCAACCACGCCGAGGTGCTGGAGGCCGGCAAGGCCTCCGCCGAGCGCATGGGCACGCTGCTCGCGAAGGTCCTTGAGCGGATCTGACCCGGCTCTGACGCACAATCGTGAGCGACGGGGTCCGCGGGCGGCTGTGATCAGCGGATCACAGC
>NZ_JBHYYB010000098.1:0-34451 GCF_042752535.1 Kitasatospora sp. NPDC059327
CGCCTCGACGGGCGCGGCCGGGGCGGCGGGCGCCGCGGCGGCGGGGGTGGGACGGGGTCCCGGGGTCGCGGCGGGGCGCGGACCCGGGGTCGGGGCACCCGGCTTGGGTGCGGCCGCGCCGGCGGCGGAACCACCGGCGGGCTGGGGCGCCGCGGGCTTCCGCGGGCCAGGCTTGGCAGCGCCACCAGTGGGGGCGACTCCCAGAGCGTCAGTCAACTTGCGCACGACCGGCGCCTCGATCGTCGAGGACGCCGAACGGACGAACTCTCCGAGCTCGGTGAGCTTGGCCATGACGGCCTTGCTCTCCAAGCCGAGCTCCTTGGCGAGTTCGTAAACCCGGACCTTAGCCACTTCACTCCTGTCTATGAGTCCGGGGGTCTCGTCCGCCGGACTGTCGCTACTTCATGGGCGTACCCATCGCGTACTCATCGCGTACTCATCGAGTGCTCATCGCAATCTCGACCTACTTCCACATCGCGAGGTACCTGACTGGTGGCACGGCGCGCGGCTGCCCGCGCACTGTGCTTGGTGCGGTGGTTCTCCGCCGCGTGGAGCGGCGGCCGTAACAGGGAGGTGCCCACCGGAACGGCCTGAGGAAGCTCAGGGCGCCGGGGTGTCGCCTGCCCGCTCCTCGATGTACTCGCGGAGCCGCTCCGTGTCGAGTGCGCCCTGGAGCCGGAAGGCCCGGGGGAACGCCCGACGGCGGACCGCGAGGTCGAGGCAGGCCGGATCGGGGTGCAGGTGTGCGCCCCGGCCCGGGAGTGCGCCCCGGGGGTCGGGGACGCAAACGCCCTCGACCGCCGTGACACGCAACAGCTGGTGCTTGGCCGCGCGCTTGCGGCAGCCCACGCAGGTGCGTTCCGGGCGTGCTCGGACGTGCGTCCGGCCAGACGAAGGCAAGTCTACCCCTCCGAAGGGACATGGCGCCGCCCCGCCGATCCGGGACGGAACGGCGGGGGGCGGTGGAACGTAGGTACCCGGACTCGGCTACTCGGCCGAGGACTCCCGGCCACCGTCCTCGGGCTGCCCCTCGGTGTCCGGCCGGATGTCGATCCGCCAGCCGGTCAGACGGGCGGCCAGGCGGGCGTTCTGGCCCTCCTTGCCGATCGCCAGCGACAGCTGGTAGTCCGGCACGATCACCCGTGCGGAGCGCTGCTGCAGGTCCACGATCTCCACACTGGTCACCCGTGCGGGGGACAGTGCCGCGGCGACCATCTCGCGCGGGTCCTCCGACCAGTCCACGATGTCGATCTTCTCGCCGTGCAGCTCGCCCATCACCGCGCGCACCCGGCTGCCCATCGGGCCGATGCAGGCGCCCTTGGCGTTCAGCCCGGAGCGGCGCGACCAGACGGCGATCTTGGTCCGGTGGCCGGCCTCGCGGGCGATCGCGGCGATCTCCACGCTGCCGTCGGCGATCTCCGGGACCTCCAGCGCGAACAGCTTCTTCACCAGGCTGGGGTGGGTGCGCGAGAGCGTCACCGACGCGCCGCGCACGCCCCGGCGCACGGCCACCACGTAGCACTTGAGTCGGGTGCCGTGCCGGTAGTCCTCGCCCGGGACCTGCTCCTGCGGCGGCAGGATGGCCTCCAGCTTGCCGATGTCGACCAGCACGTTCTTCGGGTCGTTGCCCTGCTGGACGACACCGGTGACGATGTCGCCCTCCTTGCCCGCGTACTCACCGAAGGTCTGGTCGTCGGCGGCGTCGCGCAGGCGCTGCATCATCACCTGGATGCCGATGCTGGACGCGATCCGGCCGAAGCCGCTCGGGGTGTCGTCGAACTCCTTCGGCTCGACGCCCTCGTCCAGCTCCGCCGGGTCCTCGGTCGCCCAGACCGTCACGTGGCCCGACTTGCGGTCCAGCTCGACCCGGGCCCGACGGCGCGAGCCCTCGGTGCGGTGGTACGCGGTGAGGAGGGCCGACTCGATGGACTCGACCAGCAGGTCGAAGGGGATGTTCTTCTCGTTGACCAGCGTGCGCAGGGCACTCATGTCGATGTCCACGGCTACGCCTCCTCGTCTTTCGTCACGTTCGTCATGGTGCGGTCGGTGTGCGGATCGTCACTGCCCACCGTCGTCCCCCTCCTCGGCGCCGTCGTCCGCCGAGTCGTCGTCCACGAAGTCCGGGGCTTCGTCGAGGAGCTTGTCGTCCTTGCGGTTGAACTCCACCTGGACGCGCGCCCGGGCCACCTCGGTGTACTCCAGACGGCGTTCCTTGGGCCGGCCGCGGCCCTTCACCGGCTGCACCTCGACCAGCGCGCCGTCCTCGTCCGCCTCCAGCACCCGGGCGACGATCTCCCCGCCGTCGACCAGGTGAACGGCGGCCAGCCGGCCCTCGGCCCGGCGCCAGTGACGGGGCTCGACCAGCGGACGCTCCGCGCCCGGCGAGCCGACCTCCAGCACGTACGCGCCGGCGCCCATCACCTCGGACTCGTCCAGGGCGTCCCCGACGATCCGGCTGAACTCCGCGATGGCGTCCAGATCCACGCCGCCGTCGGCGTCCACGTCGATCTGCACCTGTCGGCGGCTGCCCGCCTGGGTGACGTTGACGTCCTCCAGGTCCAGGCCCGCCCGGGCGGCCAACGGCTCCAGCAACGCACGCAGCCGGTCGATGTGGGTGGTGCTCATCCGGGTGGACTCCTCGGCCGCGTCTGCTGTTGTCAGAGGGCGCACCGCGCCGCCCGGCGCCGGTCCGGCGCAGGCCGGGTCGCGGCAGCTCGGCCCAAATCCTATCCGGTGAAGCCGCGAACCACCGATTCCGGACCACGCGCGGACGCCCGGGCGCCACCCACTGCGAGCAAGCTCACACCACCGGGGCACCACCCCGGGCCTGGGAATCCGGACCCGGACACGTGAGGATTCTGTAATCATTCACGCCAACGAGGGCAGGCGGGCAGGCCGTCCTCCCGTACACGCCCCGGAGTGACACCGATGCAGCCGCCCAGCCGACGGACCTTCCTGGCCCTCGGACTGCTCCTCAGCACCGGCGGCGCCATCGCGGCCTGTACCGGATCCCACCACGGCGAGGACGGCGGTGGCCCGGGCGAGCGCCGCCGCCCCGACCCGGACGAGCCGGTCCGCCGGCGCGCCGTCAGCGCCACCGACACGCTGCTCGCCGGGTACGACGCCCTGCTGGCCGGGCCCGGGGCCGGCCAGGCCGGGCTGCTCCAACCGCTGCGGGCCGAGGTGGTCCAGCAGCGGGCGGCACTGGCCGCCGGGCTCCCGGGCGCCTCGGCCGCCCCCTCCGGGACCGCGTCGGGGGGTGCCTCCGGGACCGCGTCCAGGAGCGCCTCGGAGTCCCCGTCGGGCTCGCCCGGCGCCACCGCGCCCGCCTCGACGGTGACCACCGCCACCGCGCTCGCCTCCCTGGAGCGGCAGACCGCCCAGACCCGGCTCGCCGACCTCGGCGCCGCCTCGCCGCAGCTGGCCCGGCTGCTCGCCTCGGTCTCGGCGGCCGGGGTGCTGCACGCGGTCGCCCTCGGCGACACCGCGCCCGCGGCCGCCGCCCCGCCCGGACCGACCGACCCGGCGACCGCGTCCGGTACGCCCTCCCCCGGCGCCACCACCTCCGGCCCGTCCGCCGGCTCCCCGTCCGGCTCCCCGTCCGCCAGCGCGGCGGGCGCCGGGCCGGAGGCGCTCAGCGCGCTCCAGGGCGCGCTGGGCGCCGAGCACGCCGCGATCTACGGCTACGGCGTGGTCGGCGCCCGGCTCCCCGACGACCAGCAGCGCGCCGACGCGCGGACCGCCCTGGCCGCCCACCAGACCCGGCGGGACGCCTGGCAGCGTCTCCTCGGCGGGGCCGGCGCCACCCCGAGCGCGGCGGCAGCCGGCTACCAGCTGCCGTTCGCCGTCACCGACGCGGCCGGCGCCGCCCGGCTGGCCGCCCATCTGGAGAGCCGGCTCACCGCGGTCTACGCCGACCTGGTCGGCGCCGTCACCGGCCCCCAGCGCGCCACCGCCGCCGACGCGCTGCGCGAGTGCGCGCTGCGGGCCCGCCGCTGGGGCGCCGCCCCCACCGCGTTCCCCGGCCTGCCCGACCCGGTCGGCGCGCCCTCCGCCACGACCGGCAGCGCCACCGGCTGACCGCCCACGGCCGCCCCGACCTGCGACGCACCGTCCGGGACCGCCTTCCGGGACCGCCCTCCGAGACCGCCTTCCCGGATCGCTGACCTGCGGTTTCACCGCCATGACCGACAATGGACGGGTAGCACCACGGGGGAAGCGGCAACCGGAAGGCCAGCATGTCGGCAGCACCAGGACAGATCACCGTCCCCGAGTGGCTGACGCGAAGCGTCGGCACGGACGAGGAGGGGCGTCGCTGGCTGGCCGAGCTGCCCGCCCGGGTCGGCACCGGACTGACCCGCTGGGACCTCACGCTGGAACGGGTGATCGACCCGGGCGGCAGCCTGAGCCTGGTCGCCTACGTGCACCGCGACGACCTCAGCCCCGCCGTCCTCAAGACCGGGCTGGTCACCCCGGAGACCGACCGGGAGCACGCCGCCCTCGCCCAGTGGGCCGGCCGCGGCGCCGTCCTGCTGCTGGACTCCGACCCCGCCGAGGGGTCGCTGCTGCTGGAACGGCTGCACGGCGAGATCCCGCTGCGCTCGCTGGCCGAACCGAAGGCGATGCTGGAGGCCACCAGCCTGCTGCACCGGCTCTGGGTGGACCCGCCCGGGAACCACGGCTTCGCCACGCTCGCCGACCGGGCCGCCTCGACCGCGGCCGACCTGCGCCGCCGCGCCGGGCTCCCCGGTGCCGGTGAGGCCGCCGCGCTGGTGACCGAGGCGCTGGACACCGCCGAGGGACTGCTCGCCTCCGCGGCCGAGGAGACCCTGCTGCACGGCGACTTCCACCACGGCAACGTGCTCGCCGCCGACCGCGCGCCCTGGCTGGCCATCGACCCCCGGCCGCTGGTCGGCGAGCGGGCCTACGACCTGGCCCGGCTGACCCTGGACCGGGCGGACACCCTGGTCGGCTCCCCCGGCGTCCCCGGCGCCGTCCGCCGCCGGCTGCACCAGCTCGCGGAGGCCCTGGAGGTGGACCGGGAGCGGCTGCGCGGCTGGACGCTGTTCCGCGCGGCCGACCTCGGGCTGCGCGCCCTGGCGGCGGGCCGCCGGGAGGACGCCGAGCTCTACCTGGAGTTCGCCGGCGCGCTCTGAGCCCGGTCCGGCCCCCGCAGCGGCAGTTCGGCGCCCATCACCGCGTACAGGCGCTCGGTGTTGGGGAAGTGCACCGCCCGCGCGAGGTCCCGGTAGCCGAGCGAGCGGTAGAGCCGACGGGCGGGCGTCTCGGCGTCGATCGCGGAGAGGATGGTGCGCGGCAGCCCGGACCGCGCGCAGAGGTTCCCGATCAGGGCGGAGCCGATGCCCTGCCCCTGGAACTCGGGCAGCACGTGCAGTTCGGTGACCGCGAACACGTCGTCCAGCCAGGCGCCGTACCCGCGGGTCTCCAGATAGGGCTGGATCACGGTGCTCCACCAGTGATCCCGGCGGTTGGGCATGCCGTACCCGAAGCCCACCAGGCGGCCGCCGCTGAGCGCGCCCAGCGCGATCACCCCCGGCTGCTGCGCGTGCCGCCCGACGATGTGCAGCCGGACCAGGACCTCCTCGGGGGTCAGCCCGAACGCCACCGCCTGGACATCGAGCGCCTGCGGAGCCCACGCCGCAAGGTCGATGGCCTCGATCGTCACCCCGGTCAGCTGATCCATGCCCCGGACGTTACTACCCGTCCGGCCCCCGCGCGGGCACAGGTGGCAAGGAGATCAGAAGAGCACGCTCATGAACGCCCCCACCTCGCGGAAGCCGACCCGGCGGTAGGCGGCGCGGGCCCGCAGGTTGTAGTCGTTCACGTAGAGCGAGACCACCGGGGCGACCTCACGCAGGGCGATGTCCAGGACGGCGGCCATGCCCGTCTCTGAGTGGCCGCGGCCGCGGTGGGCCGGGTCGACCCAGACGCCCTGGATCTGGCAGGCGCCCTCCGTGACGGCACCGACCTCGGCCTTGAACACCACCTGGCCGTCCTCCGCGAAGCGGGCGAACGAGCGGCCGGTGGAGATCAGTTCGGCGACCCGGGCCTGGTAGAGCAGGCCGCCGTCACCGGCCAGCGGGGAGACCCCGACCTCCTCGGTGAACATCGCCACGCAGGCCGGCATCAGCAGCTCGATCTCGTCGCGCCGCACCCGTCGCACCAGCGGATCGGGCGCGATCTCGGCGGACGGCGTCGTGGTGGCGAGCAGCGGCTGGTGGGCGCGGACCTCCCGGGCCGGGCCCCAACTGCGTTCCAGCAGCGCCCAGAGCGCGGCGGTCGCCTCGGCCGGGCCGACGATCGAGGAGCAGCGGCGGCCCTGCCGGCGGGCCCGTTCGGCGAAGGCCTGCACGGCCTGCGGACCGGCGTTGACCAGGACCAGGTTCGCACCGGCGTAGCACAGCGCGTCCAGCTCGCCGCGCTCGTCGTACCAGCCCCACATCTCCCCGCCGAGGCGCCACGGGTCCAGCCCGACGGCCTCCACCCGGGTCGCGACGAAGGCGTTGGCGACCGGGTCGCGGCGCAGCACCGCCAGGGTGTCCGCGAGGTCGGGGGCCTCCAGGACGCGCGTGGTCGCCAGGGCGCGGGCGGCCTGGAACGAGCTGGGGAGCATCACACCTCGATCGAGCATCGAGACAGCACCTCACTGAGACGACTCTGGCCGCACCCTACTCCGTGGCCCCACCCGGCTACGGCCGCGGGGCCGTCCGCGCACGGACGGCCCCGCCTCCGGAAGACTACCGACCGCCGGTCACTCCGCGGCGGTCACGGTCGGGGCACCGGCCTCGACACCCTCGGCCTGCATCAGTTCGGCCAGCTTGAGGGCCTCCTCGATCAGGGTCTCGACGATCTTGGACTCGGGCACGGTCTTGATGACCTCGCCCTTGACGAAGATCTGGCCCTTGCCGTTGCCGGAGGCGACCCCGAGGTCGGCCTCGCGGGCCTCGCCGGGACCGTTGACGACGCAGCCCATGACGGCGACGCGCAGCGGCACCTCCATGCCCTCCAGGCCGGCGGTGACCTCCTCGGCGAGCTTGTAGACGTCGACCTGGGCGCGGCCGCAGGACGGGCAGGAGACGATCTCCAGGCCGCGCTGGCGCAGGCCGAGCGACTCCAGGATCTGGTTGCCGACCTTGATCTCCTCGGCCGGCGGGGCCGACAGCGAGACCCGGATGGTGTCGCCGATGCCCTCGGCCAGCAGCGCGCCGAAGGCGACCGCGGACTTGATGGTGCCCTGGAAGGCGGGGCCGGCCTCGGTGACGCCGAGGTGCAACGGGTAGTCGCAGGCGGCGGCGAGCTGGCGGTAGGCGTTGATCATCACGACCGGGTCGTTGTGCTTGACCGAGATCTTGATGTCGCGGAAGTCGTGCTCCTCGAACAGCGAGCACTCCCAGAGCGCGGACTCGACCAGCGCCTCGGGGGTGGCCCGGCCGTACTTCTCCAGCAGGCGCTTGTCGAGCGAGCCAGCGTTGACGCCGATCCGGATCGGGATGCCGGCGCCCTTGGCCGCCTTGGCGATCTCGCCGACCTTGTCGTCGAAGGCCTTGATGTTGCCCGGGTTGACGCGGACCGCGGCGCAGCCGGCGTCGATCGCGGCGAACACGTACTTGGGCTGGAAGTGGATGTCCGCGATGACCGGGATCTTCGACTTCTTCGCGATGATCGGCAGGGCGTCGGCGTCGTCCTGGGACGGAACGGCGACCCGCACGATCTGGCAGCCCGAGGCGGTGAGCTCGGCGATCTGCTGCAGCGTGGCGTTGATGTCCGAGGTGACCGTGGTGGTCATCGACTGCACGGAGACGGGGGCATCGCCACCGACCGGCACGTTGCCGACCATGATCTGCCGGGAGACACGGCGCTTGGCGAGCGGCTTGAGCGGCAGGGACGGAATACCGAGCGAGATCGCGGTCATGTGCGCAGGGTTCCCCGGGGTTGAGGTGTGGTCGATCCGGCCGTTCGACGGCCTGGGCCGGGCGCGCCGATGAAACGCGCGCCCGGCCCCCACGGTACGGCACGGTGGTGGCCCCGGGCACACCAGCCGTACCCGGCGACTAGCTGATCTTGACCGGGTTGACCAGGTCGGCGACCAGGACCAGCAGGGTGAACCCGATGAAGACGCTGGCCACGACGTAGGCCAGCGGCATGAGCCGGGCGACGTCGAACGGACCGGGATCGGGCCGCTTGAACAACTGTGCGAACCGGCGGCGGACCGACTCCCAGAGGGCGCCCGCGATGTGGCCGCCGTCCAGCGGGAGCAGCGGCAGCATGTTGAACAGGAAGAGCGACAGGTTGATGCCGGCCAGCAGGTTCACGAAGTACGCGACCCGCTGGGATCCCGGGATGTCGAGCGAGAAGACCTCGCCGCTGACCCGGGCCGCGCCGACCATGCCGATCGGCGAGTCGACGTCGCGCGGGGCGCCGTCCACCACCGAGTTCCACAGGCCCGGGACCTTGCCCGGCAGGGCCACCAGCGACTTCACGCCGCTCTCGGCCATGTCGTACATCCGGTCGAGGGATTGCCCCACGCCCAGCCGGACGACACCGCTGGTCGGGGTGAAACCGAGGAATCCGGCCCGCACCGTCTCGCCCTTGATCGGCATGCCGTTGCCGTCGTACTTCTGGACGTCGTTGACGGCGATGGTCGGGTTGAGGGTGAGCTGCTGCCCGTCCCGCTCGACCACGACCGGCACGGTCTTCCCGGCCGATCGGCGGATGTCCGCCTGGAGCTGGTCGTAGCCGCCGATCCGGTCGCCGTCGAAGGAGACCACCTTGTCGCCGGGGCGCAGCCCGGCCTCGGCGGCGGGGGTCCGCGGCGCGTCGGCCGGGCAGTTGTCGGTCGGCTGGCCGGCCTTGACGACGCACTCCGCGACGGTGCCGATGGTGGGCACCGTCATCGAGACGCCGAAGCCCATCATCACGGTCAGGAACAGCCCGAAGGCCAGGATCAGGTTCATGAACGGGCCCGCGAACATCACGATGACGCGCTTCCACGGCTTGCGGGTGTAGAAGAGGCGGCTCTCGTCACCCTCCTGGAGCTCCTCGTAGGAGGCCTCCCGGGCGTCCTCGATCATGGTGCGCCAGGGCGAGCTGCTGCGCTTGGTGATCCGCCCGTCCGCACCGGGCGGGAACATCCCGATCATCCGGATGTACCCGCCCAGCGGGATCGCCTTGACGCCGTACTCGGTCTCGCCCTTGCGGCGGGACCAGACGGTCGGACCGAAGCCGACCATGTACTGCGGCACCCTGATGCCGAACAGCTTGGCCGTCGACAGGTGGCCGAGCTCGTGCCAGGCGATCGAGACGAGCAGCCCGACCGCGAAGACCAGGATGCCCACCACCGTCAAAACCGTTGCCACCGCTGGCCCTCCGTCATTGCGCTCAGCTCGTCCTCTTGTCGTACCGCGGCTGGGGCCGTCAGCCCGCCGCCAGCTCGCGGGCCCGGGCCCGGGCCCAGTCCTCCGCGTGCAGGACGTCCTCGACGGTCAGAGAAGTTCCCGCCGCGACCCGCCCGCCGTCGTACTGTCCGTGCTCGGCCACGACCTTGGCAACAGTGTCCACGATTCCGGTGAAGGCGAGGCGGCCCTTCAGGAAGGCCTCGACGCACTCCTCGTTCGCCGCGTTGAAGACCGCCGGGGCCGTCCCGCCCAGCGAACCCACCTCGCGGGCCAGCTCCACCGCCGGGAAGGCCTCGTTGTCCAGCGGGAAGAACTCCCAGGTGGCGGCCTTCGTCCAGTCGCAGCCGGGCGCGGCGTCCGGGACCCGGTCCGGCCAGCCCAGACCCAGCGCGATCGGCATCCGCATGTCCGGCGGGCTGGCCTGCGCCAGCGTCGAGCCGTCCGCGAACTCCACCATCGAGTGCACCACCGACTGCGGATGGACCACGACCTCGATCCGGTCGAAGGGCACGTCGTACAGCAGGTGCGCCTCGATCACCTCCAGGCCCTTGTTGACCAGGGTGGCCGAGTTGATCGTCACCACCGGGCCCATCGCCCAGGTCGGGTGCGCCAGCGCGTCCTGCGGCGTCACCCCGGCCAGCTGCTCGCGCGAACGGCTGCGGAACGGGCCACCGCTCGCGGTGACCACCAGCTTGCGGACCTCGGCCCGGGTACCGCCGGCCAGCGCCTGGAACAGCGCGGCGTGCTCGGAGTCCACCGGCACGATCTGCCCGGACCGCGCCACCGCCTTCACCAGCGGGCCACCGACGATCAACGACTCCTTGTTCGCCAGCACCAGCACCCGGCCCGCCCGCAGCGCCGCCAGCGTCGGACGCAACCCGATCGACCCGGTGATGCCGTTCAGCACCGAGTGGCACTCCACGCCGGCCAGCTCGGTGGCCGCGTCCGGCCCCGCCAGCACGGCGGGAAGCGGACGGCCCGCGGCCTTCGCCGCCAGCGCCTCGCGCAGCGCGGGCTCGGCCGCCGGATCGGCGACCGCCACGGTGTGCACGCCCAGCTCCAGGGCCTGCTCGGCCAGCAGCTCCACCCGGCCACCGGCCGCCGACAGGGCGACCACGCGGAACCGGTCCGGATTGCGGCGCACCACGTCGATGGCTTGGGTGCCGATCGAACCGGTCGAGCCGAGGATCACCAACTCCCGGGGAGCGGAAGGGTCCTTCACCACGGGGGTGAAGCGCAGCTGCGGGTGGGCGAGCGAAGTCATGCGCCCATTGTGTCCTGCCGACCGGCCTCCGCAGGACGCGGCCGTGCGTCCCGGGCTACCGTCGGAGCCATGCGTACCGTCATCGCCGGAGGCCACGGACAGATCGCGCTCAAACTGGAACGGCTGCTCGCCGAGCGCGGCGACCGCCCCGCCGGCCTCATCCGCCGCCGCGAACAGGCCGAGGACCTGGTGGACGCCGGGGCCGAGCCACTGCTGCTCGACCTGGAGAGCGCCACCGCCCCCCAACTCGCCCAGCTGCTCACCGGCGCCGACGCCGTGGTCTTCGCCGCCGGCGCCGGCCCGGGCAGCGGCGCCGCCCGCAAGAACACCGTCGACCGCGACGCGGCCGTCCTGCTCGCCGACGCCGCCGAGCTCGCCGGCGTCCGGCGCTACCTGATCATCTCCTCGATGGGCGCCGACGCCCACGCGGACCACCCCGCCGACCCGGTCTTCGAGACCTACCTGCGGGCCAAGGGCGCCGCCGACGACGCCGTCCGCGCCCGCGACACGCTCGACTGGACGGTGCTGCGCCCCGGCCGGCTCACCGACGGGCCCGGCACCGGACTGGTCCGGCTCGCCCCCTCGGTCGAACGCGGCGCGGTGGACCGGGCCGACGTGGCGGCCGTCCTGGCCGAACTGCTGCGCGAACCGGGCACCGCCGGGCAGACGCTGGAACTGGTCGCCGGCAACGCCGCGGTGGCGGAGGCCGTCGGCGCCGCGGCCGGCCGCGGCTGAACCCCCCGGGCACGCCGAGGGGCCCGGTGCCACCGCGCCGCAGTGGTACCGGGCCCCTCGGACGCCGGGATCAGAGGTCGAGGCCGGTGAGGACCAGGACCTTCTCCACGGTGTAGTCGTCCATCGCGTACTTGACGCCCTCACGGCCGACGCCGGAGTCCTTGACGCCGCCGTACGGCATCTGGTCGGCGCGGTAGGACGGCGCGTCGCCGATGATCACACCGCCGACCTCCAGCTCCCGGTGGGCCCGGAAGGCGGTCTGCAGGTCGCGGGTGAAGACGCCCGCCTGCAGGCCGAAGGCGGAGTCGTTGACCGCGGCGAAAGCCTCCTCGGTGCCGTTCACCCGGTGCAGCGACAGCACCGGGCCGAACACCTCGGCCTTGGCCAGGATCGCGTCCCCGGGCAGCTCGGCGAGCACGGTGGGGGCGTAGGTCGCGCCCTCGCGGGTCCCGCCGGTGAGCACCTTGGCGCCCTTGGCGACGGCGTCGTCCACCCAGGACTCCACCCGCTTCGCGGCGTTCTCGTCGACCAGCGGGCCGACGTCGGTGGCGTCGTCGTTGGGGTCACCGGTGACCTGCGCCTCGACCTTGGCCACGATCCGCTCCACCAGCGCGTCGTAGACCGACGCGTCGGCGATCACCCGCTGCACCGAGATGCAGGACTGACCGCCCTGGTAGTTGGCGAACATCGCGATCCGGGTGGCGGCCCAGTCCAGGTCGGCCTCGGAGGACCAGTCGGCGAGCACCACGGCAGCGGCGTTGCCGCCGAGCTCCAGGGTGGTGTGCTTGCGCGGCACCGAGTCCATGATCTGGTAGCCGACCTTGTCCGAACCGGTGAAGGAGATCACCGGCAGGCGCGGGTCCTGCACCAGGGCGGGCATCCGGTCGTTCGGCACCGGCAGCACGCTCCAGGAGCCGGCCGGCAGGTCCGTCTCGGCCAGGATCTCGCCCAGCACCATCGCGGAGAGCGGGGTGGCCGGAGCCGGCTTGAGGATGATCGGGGCGCCGACCGCGATCGCCGGGGCGACCTTGTGGGCGACCAGGTTCAGCGGGAAGTTGAACGGGGCGATGCCCAGCACCACGCCGCGCGGGAACCGGCGCACCACCGCGAAACGGCCCACGCCGCCCGGGTCGGTGTCCAGTCGCATGGTCTCGCCGTTGGTGCGGCGGGCCTCCTCGGCCGCCCAGCGGAACACCGAGACGGCACGGCCGACCTCGCCGCGCGCCCACTTGATCGGCTTGCCGTTCTCGGCGGTGATCAGCTGGGCGATCTCCTCGGTGCGCTCGGCCAGCCGCTTGGCCACGTGGTCCAGCGCGGCGGCACGCACGTGCGCGGGGGTGGCGGCGAACACCGGCAGCGCGGCCACGGCGGCGTCCAGCGCCTCCTCGACCTGCGCCTCGGTCGGGACGCCGACCTTGCCGACCAGGCGGCCGTCCCAGCTGTTGTGCACCTCGAAGTCGGCGTCGCCGCTCGCCCGGCGGCCGGCCAGCCAGAAATCGTACGTGGTGGTCACCGTGGTACCGGCCCTCTCCTCGTCGTCCTCACGGCCCCACGGACGTGGAACCAGAATCGAGGGTAGGGGCGGCGACGCGCCGACCGGGTTGGCCACGAAGTAGCGTTCGCCGTCGCGGCCACTCCATCCCGTCCAGCGGCCCGGCCGTACGCCCCGGGCCGGCGGCGCCCCGGGGGCGCGTCACTCCCGAGGCCCGTCACTCCCGAGGCCTGCGGCTCCCGGGCGCGTCACTCCCCGGACCCGCCGCGCCCCGGCCCACCGTGCCCCGGGCGCCTCACTCCTCGCCGGAGCGGAGGGCCAGCCAGAGCTCCATCCGGACATCGGTGTCGTCCAGCGAACGGCCGAGCAGTTCCTCGACCCGCCGCATCCGGTAGCGCAGGGTGTGCCGGTGCACGCCCAGATCGGCGGCGGCCGCGTCCCACTGGCCGTGTCTGGAGAGCCACGCGCGCAGCGAGGCCACCAGGTCCCCGCGGGCGGTGCGGTCGTGGTCCCGCAGCGGACGGAGCAGCCCCTCCGCGAACGCCGTCACGGCGTCCTCGCCCAGCAGCGGCAGCAACGAACCGGCCCCGACCTCCTCGTGGTCCACCGAGCGGCGGCCGCCGCGCAGCGCCACCGCGAGCGCCCGCTCGGCCTGCGCGTTCGCGGTGCCCGCCTCCTCCAGCGCGGCCGGTGCCGAGACCCCCAGCGACAGGCCCTCGTGCTCCTCCACCGCCCCCAGGCAGGCCCGGTGCACCGCGCCGTTGTCGAGGGCGAGCACCATCAGCCGAGGCCCGTGCGCGCCGCCCTCCTCACGCGCCACCAGCAGCTTCTCCCCCACCCGGGCACCGGCCTGCTCGGCCCGGTCGCCCAGCTCGCCCAGCGCCTCGGTGGCGTCCACCCCCTGGCCCGCCCCGGCCACCATGACCCGGACCGTCCCCTCCGGCAGACCGCCGAAGAGCCCGGCCGCCACCTGCCGCGCGGTCGCCACCTCGCCCGCCAGCACCATCCTCAGCAGCGCGGCGCCCATCCGCTCCTCGGCCTGGCGCAGCTCGCGCGAGCGCTCCAGGGTGAGGGTCAGCAGCGCCACCGCCGCGTTCAGCACATACCGCTCGGTCGGGGTGATCCGGTCCTCGGTACCGACCGCGAGGAAGCCGCGGGCCCGGCGGTCCGCCCCCAACGACTGGACCACCACGTAGTCCTCGTCCGCGGTGTCTATCCCCGGCGAACGCCCCTGCAGCGCGGCGCTCGACGGCGCCGGACGCCGGCGCAGCCGGTCCACCTCGGCCGCCAGCCGGCCGGCCCGGCGTGCCGCCCAGTCCGGGGCCACCACCGAGAGCGCGCCCGAACCGTCGTACAGCGCCGCCCAACCGCCCAGCCGGGCCGCCAGCCGACGCACCACGGCCGTGGTGCCGTCCTTGCCGAGCGCCGCCCGGGTCAGCTCCTCCTGCGCCTCGAAGCTGGTGGTGACCGCCTCGTACTGCTCGGCGGCCAGCGCCGCCGACACGACCTTGCTGATCGCGATGAACGGCGTCGGCTCCGGCACCCGCAGCAGCGGCAGCCCGCGCTGGGCGGCCGCGTCCACCAGCGGCTGCGGCACCTCGGTGTGCGACAGGCCGACGCCGAGGCCCAGCCCCACCACGCCCGCGTCGGCCAACCGGTGCACGTACGCCTGCAACCGGGCCGCGGTGCGGCCCAGCTTGATGCCGGTGGTGAGCAGCAGCTCACCGCCTTCGAGGAACGGCGTCGGGTCGTCCAGCTCACTGGTGTGCACCCAGCGGACCGGCCGCTCCAGGTGGTCCGCACCGGCGAGGACCGTCAGATGGAGCGAGGTGTTGCGGACGACGGAGGCGAGTGTGGGAGGCATGGCACCTTCGGGGGACGACCTGACCGCGCCGTTGCGGCCGGGCGGGGAGAGGGCTGGGGAATCTGGTGAGGGTCTCTCCCCACATTATGGACGCCCCGGACAACCGGCACTGCCGAATCCACCTCGGAGGCGAGCTTCAGCCCCGCAGATCCACCAGCAGCGGGGGCACCTGCTCACCCGAGACCGCCGTCAGCGAGACCACCGCGTGCCCCGCCGGCAGCGCGTGCGCCAGATCCGACGGCGACCAGCGCAGCCGCTCCACCTCCCGGGTCGTGACCGACTCGGTCTGCGCCGTCGTCCCCGACAAGGCCTTGCGCCCCAGCCGCCCGGCCCGGCGGACCAGACCGCCCGAGGTGTCCGGCGCGTGCGTCACCGCCGTCTCCCGGACCAGGTGCGTGCCCCAGGCCTCGGAGAACAACCGCCCGTCCCACGGCGCGATCCCCGGGAACACCATCCGGCAGCCGACCGCCCCGAACAGCGGCGCCCGCAGCGCCTCGGGCAGATCGACCAGGGTCCGCAGCAGCAGAACGGCGCCCGCGTTGGCCGCGCGCAGCCGCTGCAACCCGCGCACGATCTGCGCGTCCAGCGCCGCCGAGGCGTCGTCAACCACCAGACCGGCGAAGAGCGAGCGGTCCTCCCGGGCCGACGCGGCCTGCACGAACTGGCCCACCACCAGCCTCGACAGCATCCGCGCCGCCTCCGGGTGACTGCGCTCCGGCAACTTCACCCGGACCCGCAGCGGGTGGTCCAGCACCCGCATCGCGAACGGCGGGCGACCGGTGCCGTCGGTCGCGAACGCCCCCTCGAAGGCCGGCCGGTCCAGCAGCGCCAACCGGTCCGCCAGCAGCGCCCCCGGATCGTCCGCCCGGCCGCGCTGCCGCTCCCGGTGCTCCAGGTCCCGCTCGTACGCCCCCAGCCGGCCCGCCGCCCGGAGGGCCTTCACCAGAGCCTCCAGCGCCTCCGGCTCACCGCCGAGCAGCGCCCGCAGCTCCCGCACCGCCGGGTAGCGGCCGAACCCGGCGTGGAACGGCCCGACCACCTGCTGCAACGCCGTCCGGGCGGTCTCCGCGCGGGCCGTCAGCTCGTCCGGCAGCAGCGCCTCGGCCAGCCGGGCGGCCGCCTCGTCCGGATCCCGCACCGCGCCGTAGAGGTCCAGGCCGTACGCCGACCCCTGGTCCCCGGGCGCGATCACCACGTCGTACCAGGCGTCCGGCCCGAGCTCCGCGTCCGCCGCGCCGATCACCACCGCGCACGCGGTACCGGCCAGCGCCTGGAGGCAGAGCGCCTCGGCCACCGGCCGGGCCAGCCGCGCCGTCTTCCCGGTCCCCGCCGGACCGACCGCCAGCAGCGAGGTGCCCAGCAGCGACGGGTCCAACGCGAAACCGGCCGCCCGGTGCGTCAACGGGTTCTTCGGCACGTCCTGCGTGGTGCCCAGGCGCACCTGGCTCAGCAGCAGATCGTGCTGCTCGTCCCGCCCGGCCAGCTCGCGCGCCTCGGAGGGGTGGGCGAAGGCCGCCGCCCCCCGGGCGGCCACCTGCTCGACGAAGGCCGGCACGAACAGCGGGTCGGCCTGGGCCGACTCCCAGGCCCGCTGGATCCGCACGTAGTCGACGTCCCCGGTGGGCTCACCGTCCAGCCGGCCCGCCGCCGCGGCCGCCCCGCCGAGCCGCAGCGCCGCCCACGGGTCGCCCGTCCACTCGGCCTGCGCGGCCGCGCCGTCCTCGACCGGATCCTCCCTGGTCACCATGCGTGCCATCAACGGCGCCACGTACCGCCGCCACACCTCGGGCCAGCGGCCCATCCGGCCGAAGACCTTGATCACGACGGCGAGCACGAGCACGTTGACAGAGAGACCCACCACGGTGACCGCCGTATCGGACGGATGCTCCACCCAGACCGTCAGGACAATCAGGCGGAGCACCAACTGCGTCCCGTAGAGGAAGGCCAGCCACCCCACCACCGCATTCAGTCCGGCCCGCAGGAGGAGTGGCCAGGTCGGGACCTTGGCGTCCTCCGCCCGGTCGGGGTCGACCTCGGCGTGGCCCTGCCGGTAGACGCCCGGGGCGGCGGCGGGGCGGGGGGCGGCGACCCAGGCGGGAAGATCGAAGGGCGGGGACGCCGCGGGACGGCCGGGGCGTTGGTGCGGCATCGGTGTCGCAGGTGCGGCGGTGGTCCGCTCGCCGTGGCCCCGTGCCCCGTCCAGTCCCATGTACGGCCCCGCTCCCTCGCCCGCCCGGCCCGACCGTCGTCGGTCCCGCCATACCCATGCCGCCGCACCGGCGACACGCCCGCGCTCAATGTAGTGGAGTGAGGGCTGCCGGTAGTCGCACTCCGTGCGCTGGCCGCCCCGGACAAGTCGGACGGCCCAGTGCTACCGAGTGGCGCATGCCCGGCCGGGGAGGGCCGCCGTAGCCTGCGAAGCACCGAGCCGAGAAGTCTGGAGAAAACCCATGAGCGCCGCAACGCCGCTCCCGCAGGAGCGCCGCCTGGTCACCGCGATCCCCGGTCCGAAGTCGCAGGAGCTGCAGGCCCGCAAGCTGGGTGCGGTGGCGGCCGGCGTCGGCACCACCCTGCCGGTGTACGTGTCCCGCGCCAACGGCGGTGTGCTGGAGGACGTGGACGGCAACTCGCTGATCGACTTCGGCTCCGGCATCGCCGTGACCAACGTCGGCAACAGCGCCGAGGCCGTGGTGGCCAAGGCGACCGAGCAGCTGGCCGCCTTCACGCACACCTGTTTCATGGTCACCCCGTACGAGGGTTACGTGGCCGTGGCCGAGCAGCTGAACGAGCTGACCCCGGGCGACCACGACAAGCGCACCGCGCTGTTCAACTCGGGCGCCGAGGCGGTCGAGAACGCGGTGAAGATCGCCCGCGCCTACACCAAGCGCACCGCCGTCGTGGTGTTCGACCACGGTTACCACGGCCGCACCAACCTCACCATGGGCCTGACGGCGAAGAACATGCCGTACAAGCAGGGCTTCGGTCCGTTCGCCCCGGAGATCTACCGGGTGCCGGTGGCCTACCCCTACCGCTGGCTGACCGGCTCGGAGAACTGCGCCGCCGAGGCCGCCGCCCAGGCGATCGAGATCATCAACAAGCAGATCGGCGCCGAGAACGTCGCCGCGATCATCATCGAGCCGATCCAGGGCGAGGGCGGCTTCATCGAGCCGGCCAAGGGCTTCCTGCCGGCGATCGTGGAGTACGCGAAGGCCAACGGCATCGTCTTCGTCGCCGACGAGATCCAGACCGGCTTCTGCCGTACCGGCCAGTGGTTCGCCTGCGACGACGAGAACGTCGTCCCGGACCTGATCACCACCGCGAAGGGCATCGCCGGCGGTCTGCCGCTGGCCGCGGTGACCGGTCGCGCCGAGATCATGGACGCCGCGCACGCCGGTGGCCTGGGCGGCACCTACGGCGGCAACCCGGTGGCCTGCGCCGCCGCGCTGGGCGCCATCGAAACCATGAAGGAGCAGGACCTCAACGGCAAGGCGCGGCGGATCGGCGAGATCATGCTGGGCCGGCTGAGCGCCCTGCAGGAGAAGTTCGCCGACCACGACTCGGTGCGGATCGGCGAGGTCCGCGGCCGCGGCGCCATGATCGCCGTGGAGCTGGTGAAGCCGGGCGACAAGGAGCCGAACGCGGAGGCCACCGCGGCCATCGCCAAGGCGTGCCACGCCGAGGGTCTGGTCGTCCTGACCGCCGGCACCTACGGCAACGTGCTGCGTTTCCTGCCGCCGCTGGTCATCCCGGAGCACCTGCTGAACGAGGGCCTGGACATCCTGGAGAACGCCTTCACCACCGTCTGAGCCCGCTCGGGCCGCACACCCGTGACCGGGTGACTCCAGACCCGCCGGAGGGATTCCGGACAGCGCTGAACGGCCCGTGCGGACTCCTCGTCCGCACGGGCCGTTCGGTCTGTACGGGCGGGTTCGTCCGGATGTGCGGGACCGGCCGGGCGTCGTCCGCCGGGGGGTGAAGATGCTGTGCGGAATCGCTGAAGCTCCTCAGTGCGGACCAGCCGTTGACGTAGTGTCATGACAGATGGACAGCGAGCCCCAGCCCCTGGCGGATCCGTCCGCGGCACCGCCCCCACCGGCGGGTCCGCGCGTCGGCCGCGAGGACGACCAGGCCGTCCCGGAAGGGACGGCGCACACCGAAGACCGATCGACCGACCGTCCGACCCATACCCCCCGGGGCGCGCGGAACGGCGATCATCAGAGCCGCCCCGGAGCTCTCCCCCCTGCTCCGGGGCGGCCACTTCGCGTTCCGGACCGGCTGGCGGGCCTGGCCGGTTCGGCCGCCGTGCCGGTGGTCCTGGCCGCCGTCCTGGTCCTGGTCTCCTGGCAGGTGGCCGTCGACGGACCGCTGCTCGGCGTCGACCGCTGGGCCAGGCACGCCGTCCGGGAGACCCGGCACGAGCTGCACAGCACCCTGCTCAACCATCTCGGGAAGGCGCTGTCGGACCTCGGCAGCTCCGTCCCGGCGATCCCGGCCCTGCTGGCCGCCGGGGCGTCGGCCGCGTGGCGGTCCCGCCGGACCGGGGCGCCGCGCTGGTGGCTACCGGCGGTGACGGCGGTGCTGACGGCCGGGCTGATCCCGCTGCTGGTCGTCCCGGCCAAGGCCTGGTTCGCCCGGCCGGGGCCCTTCGGGGCGCCCCTGGCACCGGACCAGTGGGGCTGGTACCCGTCCGGCCACACCGCGACCGCGACCCTGTCGTACGGGGTGGCCGCGCTCCTGCTGGCCCGTACCGTCGGCGTCCGCGCGCGGCGCCGGCTGTACGCGGCCGCCGCCCTGCTCGCGACCGGCGTCGGCCTCGGGCTGGTGTGGAGCGACTACCACTGGCTGCTGGACGTGGTGGCGAGCTGGTGCCTCGGCGCACTGGTGCTGTGGACGCTCGCCCGCGTCCCGCTGCCCCGGAAGGGCCGCGACTCCTAGCCCTCGGCGGGCTCCTCGTTGCGCTGCACGAGGCCGGCCTCGCCGTTGTCGCGCCGCCAGGCGACGACCAGCTCGTCACGGGCGCCGAAACGGACCAGGTGGCGGCCGACCACGTCCTCCAGGCCCGGCAGGTTCTCGGTCTCGCCCTCGACGGTGAGCAGCAGGGCGTCGGACGCGGCCTCCAGCGTGGCGGTGCCCAGGCCGAAGGTCAGGGTGCCGCGGCCGGTCTCGTCCGACCACTGGGTCTCGATCTTGCGGCTCATGTGGGCGGCGAGCTGCTTGGCGTAGCGGGCGGGCCGGTCGGTGGCGACGCGGGCTTCGGAACGGGGCATGAGCCCTCCAGGGTTCGCGGGAGGGAACTTAGGCTGCCCTCACTCGACACCAAGCTAACCCAGATAGTGAGCCTGGCTCAACAACTTATCCGGGCCGCGCCCGGTGGCGGGTCGGACGCCGCTCCCTCCTCCCGGACCGGCCGATACCCTTGGTCGAACATCTGCCGAGGAGAGCCCGCCATGACCACCACGCCGACCGACGACGCGGCGAGCTCCTCCCCCGGCCCCGACAGCGCCGCCGCGCAGGAGGTGGTCCACGCGCCGGACCGCACCGCGGCACCCGACAGCGCCGCCGCGCCGGACACCGCGGCCGCCCAGGACACCGTGGCCGAGCTCGCCGACGCGATGACCAGGGCGATCAAGCGGATCCGGCGGCGCACCAGCGAGCGCCTGGAGCCCTACGGCATCACCCCCGGTCAGGGCCGCGCCCTGCGCACCCTCGCGCACGCCCCCGGCTGCGAGCTGCCGGACCGGGCGATGCGCCTCGGCGACCTGGCCGAGCGGCTGCACATCGCCCCCCGCTCGGCCACCACCGTGGTGGACGCCCTGGAGGAGGCGGGCCTGGTCGAGCGCACCCCGGACCCGGCCGACCGGCGCGCGGTGCGGATCGTGCTGACGGCGGCCGGCCACGCGGCGGTGGAACGGATCGGGCAGGTCCGGCACGAGGTCGCGCAGGAGTACTTCGGCCCGATCAGCGCCGCCGACCAGGACCTCCTGCTGCGAGCGCTGCGCTCCGCCGAGACCGCGTACGCGGCCACCACGCCGCCGCGCCGGACCGCGCCCTCGGGCGCACCGCGGTGATCCCGATACCGGCGATCACCAGCAGCGCCGCGCAGCCGGCCACCGGGCTGACCCGCTCACCGAGCAGCAGCCAGGCGGAGGACATCCCGAACACCGGCACCAGCAGCGAGTAGGGCGCGACCGCGGTGGCGTCGTAGGTGCGCAGCAGGAAGCTCCAGGCGACGAAGCCGAACAGGGTGGACACCAGTCCGACGTACCCGATCGCGCCCAGGCCGGCCGGGGTGAGTTCGCGCAGCGCCCGCAGGTCGGCGGCCGGCCCCTCGACCAGCAGCGAGAGCCCGAGCAGCGGCAGCGGCGGGACGGCGCTGACCCAGACCATCCAGCGCAGCGCGTCCGACGGCGCGGCCCTGCGGGTCAGCACGTTGGACAGCCCCCAGGCGACGGCGGCGAGGACGACCAGGGCGAACGCCCCGACCGGACCGTCGAGGCCGCGGTCCACGGCGCTCAGCCCGATGCCGGCCAGGGCGACCCCGAGGCCGGCCAGGCGCCGCCGTCCGGGCCGCTCACCCAGCATGACCGCGGCGAACAGCGCGGTGAAGACCGCCTGGCTCTGCAGGACCAGCGAGGAGAGCCCGGCCGGCATCCCGGCGTGCATGCCGAGGAAGAGCAGTCCGAACTTGATCACCCCGAGCACCAGGCCGACCGCGAGGACCCACCGCCAGGCGACCCGCGGCGGGCCGACGAAGAAGATCGCCGGAACGGCGACCACCGCGAAGCGCAGGGCGCAGAAGAGCAGCGGCGGGAAGTTCTCCAGGCCGACGTGGATCAGGACGAAGTTGAGACCCCAGACGGCGGCGACCAGGACGGCCAGGGCGATGTGACGCGGCCTCATGCTGCCGCCGGGGGCGGCCGGTGTTGCGGTCATGGGTCGAGGATGGCCGCCGTCGACCATGTAGCACCAGCGATGAATTCTGAAGCACACGCTTTAGCATTGCTGCATGATGGATCTGGGACGCCTGCGGGCGTTGCACGCGGTGGCCGTGCACGGTTCGGTCGGTGGGGCGGCGGCCGCACTCGGGTTCACCGCCTCGGCGGTCTCCCAGCAGATCGCCAAACTGGAGCGCGAGACCCGGACGGTACTGCTGGAGCGTCAGGGCCGGGGCGTGGTGCTGACCGACGCCGCCCGCGAGCTGGCCGGCACCGCGCAGGCGGTGCTGGGGCTGGTGGAGCGGGCCGAGGTGCGGCTGGAGGAGCAACGCGGACAGGCGGTCGGACGGCTCCTGGTGGCCGCCTTCGCCACCGGCGCGCGCGGGCTGATGCCGGCCGCCCTCGCCGACCTGCGCGGGCGCTGTCCCGACCTGGACGTCCGGCTGCTGGAGAGCGACCCCTACCCGGCGGCCGAGCTGGTGGCCCGCGGCGAGGTGGACCTGGCGCTGGTCCAGGACTGGCCGACCGTACCGCTGCCGGTGCAGGAGGGCCTGGCCCGGCTGGACTTCGGCCCGGACCCGGTGGACCTGCTGCTGCCCGCCACGGATCCGTTGGCCGAGCTGGCCGTGGTGCCGGTGGGGCGGCTCTGCGGGCAGCGCTGGATCAGCGTGCCACCGGGCAACATCTGCCACGACTGGCTGGTCCGCACCCTGCGCGAGGCCGGCGAGGAGCCCGACGTGCGCTACCAGGTCGGCGAGTTCGAGACCCAGATCGCGCTGATCGCGGCGGGCCTGGGGGTGGGGCTGGTGCCGCGGCTCGGCCGGGGCGCCCTGCCGCCGGAGGTGGTCGCCCGCCCGGTCGTCCCGGAACCCGCCCGGCGGGTGTTCGCGCTCTGGCGCGCCCAGGCCTCCCGGCGACCGGCGATCACCGAGGCACTGGCCGCGATGCGGGCCCGGTGGGCCGCCCTGACCTCGCCCGCCGCCCCGGCCGGGCTCGGTGGGACCGGCGGTCCTGATGGTCCCGGTGGTCCTGGTGGTCCTGGTGGTCCTGACGCGACCGGTGGCCTCGGGGGGACGGGCGAGCCCCGAGGGTGAGCGGCCGCCCGGTCGGACCCGGCCGGGAGGCGCTCAGGGGCGTGGTCGCTGTCAGGCGGCGAAGCCGATCACCAGCCACATGAAGCCCACCCCGAGGATGGTGCAGAGCAGGGTGGCGCGGGACGGGTGCGGGCTGTGCGCCTCGGGGAGGATGTCGGAGGTCGCCAGGTAGAGCAGGAAGCCGGCGAAGAACCCGAGGTAGAGGCCGAGCAACTGCTCGGGGATGGTGAACAGCAGGGTGATCGCGGCGCCGGTCACCGGGGCCAGCGCGTCGGCCGCCAGCAGGGTCAGCGCCCGCCGGCGGTCGTTCCCGTACAGCCGGGTGATCGTGTAGGTGTTGAAGCCGTCGGCGAAGTCGTGTGCCACCACGGCGACGGCCACCACCGTCCCGACCGTGGTGCCGGCCTGGAAGGCCGCGCCGATCGCGAACCCGTCCATCACGCTGTGGCCGACCAGGGCCAGCGCGGCGGTCAGCCCGATCCCCGGTGCCGACGCCCCGTCGGCCGCCGCCGGCCGGCGCCGCGCAGGGGAGTGGGCGTGCTGGTGGCCGTGGGTGTGCGCGGCGTACTCGCCCTCGTGGCCGCGGTGGATGGCGACCGCGCGCTCGACGACGTGGATGGCCAGGAACCCGGCCGCGAACATCAGCAGCGCCTGCGGTACGCCGTGGATCTCCTCGGGCGCCTGGTGCAGTGCCTCCGGCAGCAGGTCGAAGGCCACCACGCCGAGCATCAGCCCGGCGGCGAAGCCGAGTACCAGGTGGCGGCGGTCACCGGTGCGCTGGGCGACGTAGCCACCGATCAGCGTCATCAGGAACGCCCCGGCGGCGACCAGGATCGCGGTCACCGCGGCTCCCCCGTCCCGGCCACCCTGCCCATCGCCCGCCTCCCCCGCGTCCCGCGCGTCCCGGTGCTCCCGGTCGTCCCGTACGTCCGTCCGTCGCGGTCGCCCCGGTGGTCCACGGGCGTGACCACCGGCCGGTGCCGGTCACCCGGGCGGGTCCGCGCCCCCAGCCTCGCCCCCCGTACGGAGCGCCGCCCGCCGGGCGGGCCGGGAGGGTGAGCCGGGAGGGTGAGCCGGGAGGGTGACCCGGACCGGCCGGGCAGAAGCCGCCGATGCCCGGCTCCCGCCCGCTCAGTGCCCCGAGGCGAGCGGCAGCCCGAGGTGGGTGCGGGCGAGCTCGCGAACCCCGTCACCGTCGACCAGGTGGATGTGCTGGTGCTCGCCCTCGCCGGTGAGGTCGAGGGCCTCGTCGCTGAACCGGCCGGTGGTCAGCCGCAGACCGCGCTCGGCGGACTCCTCCCGCACGGCCTCCGCCAAGGTCCGGATCTCCTCCTCGCCCACGGCTCCGGAGCCTCGGGAGGCCCAGACCACCCAGCGCCCGGGCAGCGCGCTCCCCGCGGCCCCCTCCCCGGTGGCGACCAGGCCGGCCGGGCCGCGCAGCCGCACGCTCCACTCCTCCAGCCCGCCCCGGGTCAGCAGCTCGCGGACCAACTGGGCGAACTCGTTCGCCGAGAGGTCCGAGGCGGACGGCACCGTGGCGCCGGCCAGGGCGGCCGGTTCGACGCCCGCCCTGGCGTAGGGGTCGGGGGTCACGGCCGCGCCGAGCTGGCGCAGCCGGACCAGCGCCTCGTCCTGTTCGGCGTCCGCGTAGACGCCCTCGCCGTCGTGCTCCTCGTAGGGAGCGGCCGCCGGCAGCAGTCTGGTCCGGGCCAGGGCGTCGCGGTCGGCGTCCACGCTCACCAGGCAGAGCGGCTCCGTCCCGGCGCTCTCGCGCAGCCAGCCGTTCAGCACGACCCCGGCCAGTATCTCGTCGGTGTCCACGGCGTCGGCGGCCTGCAACGCCCGCAGCGCCAGCCGGGCGACCAGCCGAAGGTAGTCGGTGGCCCGGTCGGCGGGCGGGCGCGGCACCGGCAGGATGTCGCCGTCCGGAGCGAGCCGGTAGCCGGTCAGCGAGGGCACCAGGTCGAGGTCCGGGAGGTCGAGGTCGAGCACGGCGGTCCGGGTGAGCGGGCGGAAGACGGCCCGGCAGGGCGCCGGCAGGTCCTGGGTGGCCGTCTCCGCCGCGGCCAGCGCCCGCTCCAGCAGGGACTCGACGGCGGCCGGTTCCGCCAGCCGGTACGCCCGCCGGCACTCCTCCAGGCTGTCGTTGTACTCGCGGACGGCGCGGGCCCTGGCCTGCTCGGTCTCCTCGTGGGCCCGCCGCGACTCGTCCTCGGCCGGGCGGCCGGCCTCGGCGTGCCGGGTGCGCCACTCCCGGAGGGCGCGCTGGTGGGTGAGCCGCGCCTGGGCCAGCTCGCGCTGGAAGCCGGAGTCCAGCAGCCGCCGGGTCGGCGGCTCGTCGGGCGCGGCACCGGCCGGCTCGGCGGGCGCGAAGTCCTCCCAGCGCGGTTCCGCGTCGGCGTCGGCGCCGCCCTGGCCGGCGCTCGGGTAGGGCCGCGGCTCGTAGTGGCGGAGCTGGCTCTCGAAGTCCATGGCCGAGACGGGCAGCGCGGCCCGGCGCAGCAGATCGGCCAGCCGGTCGTGCTCGGCCCGGACGCTCACCGTGCGGTGGTGGGTCAGCGCCGCGGCACGGGCGTGAGCGGCGACCGACTCGTCCGCGCCGTCCTGAACCCCCGGTGCGCCGGCCCCCGGTGCCGGCGCACCGGGTGGGCCGTCGGACCCGTCGGGCCCGTACGGTCCGTCAGGGGCGGCCGGCGAGCCGTCCACGCCGGGGACCCCGAGGTCACGGAAGACCGTGGCCAGGAAGCCGGGTCGGGGGGCCATGACAGTGCCCTCGGGCTGGCCGTCTGCTGAGTACTGCATCGGTCGTCGTTCCCCCATGCTCGTCCGGCGCCTGCCCGGGGCGGCCGGCGAGCCCGCGGACCGCCCCTGCCGGACATTGTCCACCGAACGGGTGCACCGGTCAGCCAAGCCTCTCAGTTGGTCCGGGTGTTGGTCAGGTGCAGGCCGATGTAGCCGACATAGATCCGGCCACTGCCCGAACAGTCGTCGAGGTAGTGCAGCCGCGGGGCCGTCCGCCCGCCGCCGATCCGCAGGTGCGCGCCCATGAAGGCCCGCCGGGAGGTGTCCACGCACTCCGGGACCGGCAGCATCCGCTCGCGTTTCCACTTGGTGTGGCTGAAGACCGTCCGCGACTCACCGCGCACCGCCTTGCGGGGCGGGAAGCGGTGGCAGCCGGCCGGGGTGTGCTCGCACCACTGCTTGAAGTCTCCGCCGGCCGCGCCGCGCACCGCCGCCTCGGCGTACTGCTGAAGGGCCGTCAGTCCGTCCCAGGTGAGCCGTGCCCAGCCGGCCCCGGTGCACCGCAGATCGTCCAGGGCGAGCGCGCTCTTCTGGTCCCCGGTGAAGGTGAGCAGCGGGAACTCGCCCAACCGGGCCATCAGTTCGGTGAAGGTGTCCGGTACCACCGCGAGAGCGCGGTCACCGGGGGCGACCGGGCGGGCGGCGGACCCCGGCAGTACGGGACGCCGACCGGACGCGCCACCGGTGCCGACGCAGAGCCGCCCGACCGGCCCCCTGGCCTGAACGCCCCGGCGCAGCACCCCGACCGCCCCGCCGGACGGCTCGTCGGCCGGCAGCCGGCGGCCCTGGCGGCGCTCCCGGCGCAGGCTGTGCCGCACCCGCTCCAGTTCGTCGGCCCTGGCCTGCTGCTCGGCGTGGTCCTGCCGCTCCTCGCGGGCGAGGGCCGCCCGCTCGGCCCGGCTGGGGGCGTCGTCCGGGCCGGTGCCCGCGCGGACCCCGGGCACGGGTGCCCGCAGCACGGGGACGGCGGCCAACGGCGGGGGCAGCGGTTGCTCGGCGGCGAGCCGACGCGGTTCGCGGGCCAGCAGCCCGGCCGCCCGGCGGAGGTCCTCCTCGATCCGGTGGCGGGCCAGTACCGGGTGCCGGGCGCCGTCCTGCCGGGAGGCCGGATCGATCTCGGGCAGGTAGGTGCGCACCGCCCCGCCGTACACGGTGTGGTACTCCAGCGCGACGTTGAACTCGGTACGGGCGCCCGGATCCAGCACGTAGGCGGTGGCGAGGCCGGGGAGTTGCCGGCAGAGCGGGCGGACGACGTCCGCCACCCAGGCGTCGAGGTCGTGGTTGACCGGGACACTGGCCACCACGGTGGGCA
This sequence comes from Kitasatospora sp. NPDC059327, assembly GCF_042752535.1. Classification (NCBI taxonomy): domain Bacteria; kingdom Bacillati; phylum Actinomycetota; class Actinomycetes; order Kitasatosporales; family Streptomycetaceae; genus Kitasatospora; species Kitasatospora sp. NPDC059327. Next base: position 26,915 of record NZ_JBHYYB010000098.1, read on the forward strand.
GCCGCCGCTCCGGGTCGCAGAGTTCGTCGATGAGGCCGTCGACCTCGGCGGCCGTCAGCACCCTCGGCACCGGCAGGACGGCGGCCGGGCCGTCGGCGGCGTCGAGCAGCGGCAGCAGACCGGAGGCGAGTTCGGGCACCGGCACCCGGCACGGCGTCCGTACCCCGCTGCCGGTGGTGTGGGTCTCGGCCTCCAACCGGACCCAGGTGCGGCCCTCGGCCCCGGTCGCCACGGTCAGCGTGAGTTGATGGGTGCCGTGCGGTGCCGGTGTGCGCAGCCGACGGCGGTCGTAGTACCCGGAGCCCGGGCCGCCGCGCAGCGGGCCGCCGTCGCGGTCGAGCAGGACCCGGTCGCCCAGACGCAGGCGTTCGGCGGGGACGTCGGCGGTGTCGGACCGGTGCGGTGCCGGCGGTGGCTCGTCGCAGCCCTCGTGCTTGAGCCAGGCGGCCAGGCGCTGGTCGGCCAGGGCCACGGCGTCGTCGTGCGGGAGGGCGGTGGTGACGGTCATCCGGTAGGGAGTCGCGGGGCCCCTGGGGCCGGGCAGACCGGCACGGGCGGACGGCGGAAAACGGTCTGAGGTCATGCGCATACCTCCGTGGTGCGGTGGTGGGGTCTGTCGTCCTCCATCGATGGGTGTGTTCGTCCGGTTGTCCCGGATCCTTGCCCAGGAAACGCCACAGCCCGGAGCGGAAGTTCCAACTCCGGGCCACGTCAATACGTTCGAGTGAATCTGCTCAAGCCGCCCACCCCTCCGGGCCGACATCTGCTGCGGGCGGGTTCAGCCCGCGGCGCGCCCGGCGCCGCTGCGGCTCCACTCCGGTTCCGCGACCGGCACCGCCAGCGGACCGCCCTCCGGGGCGTCGTAGCCGGCGATCAGCACCACGGGGACGGTCCCGTGGTTGCGGCCGACGTGCACGTGGACCGGTCCCGCCTCCTCGACCAGCGAGTCGCCCGCGCGGCTGACCTCGACCCGGCCGTCGCGCAGGGTCCGGGTGAGCGTCCCGGACAGCACCACCACGTCGACCCGTCCCGGGTGGTAGTGCCAGCCGGTGCTGGCGCCCGGGGGAAGGGTGATGGTCTGGACGACGCGCATCGCGGCTCGGCCTCCTGGTCGGCGATCCGCCCAGGCTAGGCAGGCGGGACGGGACCGGAAACCGGCCGATCCCGATCTGTCCGAAAGTCTGTCCGGAACCGCCGGCCCGACGGTCCGACGCCCCCGCCCGGCCCGCCGGGCTCCCGCTCAGACCGGCACCTCGACGTACGTGCGCCCCGCCGCCACCGCCACCGAGGCACCGCCGGTCGCCTCCGCCAGCCAGGCGTGGAACTCCGCCACCCCTGGCTCCGGCACCCCGACCTCGATCCGCACCCCGGCCGCCTCGTAGGCCAGGTCGCTCACCGTGTACCCGGCCGCCCGCAGGTCGTTCTCGACCCGCCCGGCCCGGGTGTGGTCCGCCGTGACGGCGAGCAGCGCCACCGGCCGCCGCTCCAGCAGCCCGACCTCGTCCACCGCCTCCGACACCGCGTTCCCGTACGCCCGGACCAGGCCGCCCGCGCCGAGCTTGATCCCGCCGAAGTACCTGGTCACCACCACCACCGTGTCGGTGAGCCCGCGCCGGCGCAGCACCTCCAGCATCGGCACGCCGGCCGTTCCGCCGGGCTCCCCGTCGTCGCTGGAGCGCTCGCGCCGCTGCTCGTCGCCGACCACGAACGCGGTGCAGTTGTGCCGCGCGTCCCAGTACTGCTTGCGGATGCCCGCGATGAACGCCTGCGCCTCGTCCTCGTCGGTGACCCGGGCGAGGTGGCAGATGAAGCGGGATTTCTTGATCTCGATCTCGTGGCTGCCCGCGTGCCGGATGGTCAGGTACTGCCTCGGAGTCGGCTCCGGCGTGGCGGACATGGTGCGGCGGTTCTCCCGGAAGACGGCGAAAGGCTGGCGGCACCGCCCCGACGGTGTCCGGGGCGGTGCCGCCAGCCTAGTTGCCCGCCGGTACGGTCCGGCCGGTCAGCGGCCGGCCAGGGCGTCCAACCGGGCGCGGTCCAGGCCGGTGAGCGAGACCACCTCGGCGAGGTCGACCGCACCGCAGTCCAGCCCGCGCAGCAGGTAGCCGCTGAGCGCCCGCGCGGTCGCGGGCTCGTCCATCACGTCGCCGCCGGCCTTGGCGACGTACGCCGCCAGTCGGGCGGCGGCGGCCGCCAGACCCTCGCGGTAGAAGGAGTAGACGGCGACGTAGCGGGTCGGCAGGTGCGCCGGGTGCATGTCCCAGCCCTGGTAGTACGCCCGCGCCAGCGAGCGGCGGACCAGGTCGTGGTGGAGCTTCCAGGCGGCGTGCACCTGCTCGGTGGAGCCGGTCGGGATGACGTTGGTGGAGCCGTCGGAGAGCCGGACGCCGGTACCGGCGGCGGCCACCTGCATCACCGCCTTGGCGTGGTCGGCGGCCGGGTGGTCCATGCTCTGGTAGGCGGCGCCGACCCCGCAGGCGGCGCTGTAGTCGAAGGTCCCGTAGTGCAGACCGGTGGCCCGCCCCTCGGCGGCCTCGATCATCCGCGCGACGGTGGCGCGGCCGTCGGGGCCGAGGATGGCCTGGGTGGTCTCGATCTGGATCTCGAAGCCGATCCGGCCGGCCGGCAGCCCGGCCGAGCGCTCGAAGTCCTCCAGCAGCCGGACCAGCGCGGTGACCTGCTCGGCGTAGGTCACCTTGGGCAGCGTGAGCACCAGCCCCTCGGGCAGGCCGCCGGAGGCCAGCAGGGTGGTCAGGAACAGCTCCAGGGTGCGGATGCCGCGGTCACGGACGGCCGCCTCCATGCACTTGATCCGGATGCCGATGTAGGGCGGGGCGCTGCCGTCCGCCACCGCGGCCGTGATCAGCTCGGCGGTCCGGACGGCCGCCGCGTCCTCCTCGGCGTCGGGCCGGGGACCGTAGCCGTCCTCGAAGTCGATCCGGAGATCCTCGACGGGCTCCCGCTCCAGCTTGGCGCGGACCCGGGCGTGCACCTCGGCGAGCAGCGCGTCGTCGGCCACTCCGAGCGCACCGGCCAGGGCGGCCGTGGTGCCGGCGTGCGTGTCGAAGGCCTCCAGCGCCTGACGGCCCCAGTCGCGGACGGTGTCGGCGCCGAAGACGTCGGCCGGGACGTAGACGGTGTGGACCGGCTGGCGGCTGCCGGAGTCGCCCGGGTAACGGCGGGCCAGGTCGGCGTCGACGGGGGCGAGCAGCGCGTCCACGGCGGCACGTGCCGCTTCGGAGAACGACGCTCCGCCCGCCGGACCGGTACCGTCCACCTGGACCTGCGACATCCGTACTCCTCCGTGCCGAACCAGCGCTTCAACAATTTGTTGAGGCGAAGGTAACCCCGCCGGGATCGGGCGTCAATGGCCGACCGAGCGGTGGACGGGCGGGAGCGCGGCCCCCGGGACGGGTCGGCGGGGCGGGTCAGTCCCTCCCGGCGGCGAGGAAGCGGTCACGCAGCTCGGGGAAGAGCTCGGCGACGTCCTTGGGGTGCACCGAGCCGTCGGGCCGGTTGCCGGCCACCCCGTACTCCCTGGTCAGCCAGTCCGCGAGGCGCTGCGGGTCGGGCTGGTGGTCGAACGTGTCGATGTAGCTGACCAGCGCGGCGTAGCAGAGCTCGGGGTCCAACCGCGACGGGGCCGGGCGCGGACCGGAGTCGTCCTGGCGGCCGGGGCCCTGCGCGGCGGCCACCGCCGGGGCGAAGCCCTCCTCCCGCGGGTACTCGGCGTCCTGCGGGTACTCGCCCTCCTGGGCGTACTCGACGTCCTGGACGGCGTCGGGCTCCGACGGGAAGTCCGCGTACTCGGTGCCGTCCGGGCCGCCGTCGGCGGCGGGCCGCGGAGCGGCCTGCGCGGCGGAACGGGCGGCCGGCTCCGCCACCGGCTGCGGACCGGCGGACTGCGGAGCGGACGGGCGGGGCGGCTTGAACCACGGCGAGGCCTGGCCCGGCACCCGGCTGCCCGGAGAGCCGTCCCCCTGGGGTCCCGTGGTCCGCACCGGACGCTCGGTCCAGACGTTCAGCTCCTCCCGGGGCTGCGGCGGCGCCTGCTCCTCCTCGGCGGCCGGCTCCTGGGAGGCCCGCAACCGGACCGCGGCCAGCCTGGCGAGCATCGGCGCGGCCACCTGGGCGGGCACCGGCGCCACGGCGGGCGCGGCCGTCTCGGGCCGGGGCCGCTCGGGCCCGGGGCCGGCCTGGGCCAGCGGCTGGACCTGGGCCGCAACCGGGGCCTGGGCCTGGGCCTGCGTGCCGGCCGCCTCACCCGACGGGATGGCCGCGGCCGGCAGCCGGCTCTCCCGCAGCTCCTCCGCCTCGCGCGACTGCTCGTCCAACCGGTCCAGCAACGCCGGGTCCAGCGGCACCCCGTACTTGGCCAGCTTCAACGGCAGCAGCGCCTGGATCGGCGCCGCGCGGCGCCAGCCGCGCCCGTACCGGAAGCGCAGCTGCGCCCGGTAGACCAGCCGGTTCTGCTCCAGCCGGACGACCTCGTCGTAGGAGCGCAGCTCCCAGAGCTTCATCCGCCGCCAGAGCCGGAAGGTCGGCACCGGGGACAGCAGCCAGCGCATCAGTCGGACCGACTCCATGTGCCGGTCGGCCGTGATGGCGGCGATCCGGCCGACGGCGTGCCGGGAGGCCTCGACGACGACCACGAACAGCACCGGGATGACCGCGTGCATGCCCATCCCGAGCGGGTCTCCCCAGGAGGCCGCCGCGTTGAAGGCGATGGTGGCGACGGTCAGCAGCCAGGCGGTCTGCCGCAACAGCGGGAAGGGTATCCGGAGCCAGGTCAGGACGAGGTCCAGCGCGAGCAGCACCACGATGCCCGCGTCGACCCCGATCGGGAAGGCGTAGGAGAAGGCACCGAAGCCCTTCTCCGACGCCAGCTCCCGCACCGCGTTGTACGAACCAGCGAAGCCGATGCCCGAGATCAGGCACGCTCCGGCGGCGACCAGCCCGAGCAGGCTCCGGTGGGTCTTGGTGAGCGGAGGGCGTGCCATAACGTCTATCAACCCCTGGATGTCGGCTGCGGCCGTACGCTGCCTCGGCGGCCGGTTCCCGTTGTTCGGGGCGCCGGACGACTGAGCGGCCTCCGGGCTCGGCCCACCGGAGTTTACTCGTACAGCTGTTTCAGCGTCCTCGCAGCCCAGGGTGTCACCGGCCGCGGCGGCCACCGCGTGCAGGCCCGGTGTCGACCGGGTGCGGATCGGGTGGCGGCCCGACCCGGCGGGGTGTCAGGCCGTCCGCTCCGTCGTCCCGTTGAGGTACGCGAGCACGGCCTGCACCCGACGGTTGGCGTCGTCGGCGGGGGCGAGGTCGAGCTTGGTGAAGATGTTGGCGATGTGCTTCGCCACCGCTCCGTCGCTCACCACCAGCCGGGCCGCGATCGCCGAGTTGGAACAGCCCTCCGCCATCAGTTCCAACACCTCGCGCTCGCGTGGCGAGAGGCGCTGGAGCGTCCCCGGACGGCGGGAGGTGCTCTGCATCAGCTTGGCGATCACGTCCGGGTCCATCGCCGTACCGCCGGCGGCCACCCGACGGACCGCCTCGATGAACTGGTCAGCGTTGAAGACCCGGTCCTTCAGCAGGTAGCCGACGCCCCCGGTGCCGTCCGCCAGCAGCTCCCGCGCGTACAGCTGCTGCACGTGCTGCGAGAGCACCAGGACCGGCAGGCCCGGGATCTCCCGGCGCGCGTGCAGGGCGGCCTGCAGGCCTTCGTCGGTGAGCGTCGGCGGCAGCCGGACATCGACCACGGCGACGTCCGGACGGTGCGTCAGCAGGGCGTCCAGCAGTTCCGGACCGGTCTCGACCGCCGCCGCGATGGTGAAGCCGTGGGCTTCCAGTAGCCGGATCAGGCCTTCGCGAAGGAGGTAGAGGTCCTCGGCGAGGACAACTCGCACGGCAGCTCCAAGGTGATGGTGGTCGGACCGCCCGACGTACTGTCGATGGCCAGGACACCGTCGAAGGTACCCAATCGCCGCTCGATCCCGCGCAGGCCGGTACCCCGGGTGGGGTCCGCCACGCCGACGCCGTCGTCCGTCACCGTGACCCGCAGGATGCCGGCCCGGTAGAGGATGTCCACCCAGACCTGCTCCGCGCGCGAGTGCTTGGCGGCGTTGGCCATCAGCTCGCAGACGCTGAAGTAGACGGCCGCCTCCACCGGCGCCGGGGGCCGGTCCGGGAGGCTCACGCAGACCTCGGTCGGCAGCGCGCTGTCCAGCGCCAACGCCCTGACCGCGTCCCCCAGTCCACGCTCGGCGAGCACCGGCGGGTGAATGCCCCGGACGAGGTCGCGCAGCTCCTGGAGCGCGCGGGCCGAGGACTGCCGTGCCTCGGAGAGCAGCTCACGGGCCGCCACCGGGTCGGTCTCCATCAGGTGCTCGATCGTGCCCAGAGTCATCCCGATCGCGACCAGCCGCGCCTGGGCGCCGTCGTGCAGGTCCCGCTCGATCCGCCGCAGTTCGGCCGCCTGGTCGCCGACCGCGTCGGCCCGGGTCTCGGTCAGCTCCGCCACCCGCCTGGTCAGCTGGGCGTGCGAGGCCCGGCCGTCCTGGTCCAGCACCCGACGGGCCAGTTCCAGGTACCCGCGCACGGCGAACGGTGCCGCGAGCACGCCGAGCCCCGTCAACGCCAGCCCCAGGGCGATCGAGAGCAGCGCGGAGGCGCCGCCCGCGCCGATCGGTCCGTACACCCGGTGGTCCACCGACGCGGTCACCGCGTAGCCGGCCCCGCCCAACAGCAGACCGGCCACCGGCAGGACCAGCGCGGCCGCTGCCAGCGGGCTGATCATCAACCAGACGACCTCCGACCGGGTGGCCCGGTCCCGGGCGGCCCAGTGCAGCAGGTGGGCGAGCCTCGCGACGGCCTGGGAGCGGTGGTACGAGTACCCCGTCCACCAGTGACCGCGCTCGTCCCGCTCCAGCAGTGGCCGGGGGCTGTACTCCACTGGCAGCCGGATCCCGAACCAGCGGACGAGCTGGCCCCGCGTACGGTCCGCGGTCCGGCGCACCAAGAGGCCGGCCACGGCCGCGCCCGCGACGGCCGCCGCGACCAGAGCGATCAGCTGGCCCGGGTAGTAGGAGCCCAGCATCGAGGAGACCGAGCCACCGACGAAGAGCGCGGCCAGGAACGGCAGGACGACGGTCGGCACCGCGGCCAGCGCGAGCAGCGCCAAGCGGGCCAGGCCGCGGCCGCCCGAGGTGAAGGCGGCCTCGGTCTGGGCGCGCACGCTCGCGCTGCTCGTTCGACTCGCTGCTGTCACGGGTGCTCCTGGGGCCGGTACCGATCGTGGTTCTTCCAGTGTCCCCGGCCTGCATCGACGCGGCACTGGCCGTCCCACCCCGATTCCGGGGTGGACCTAGCACCACCTCCGGACAGCGTTTTCGCACTGCTCGCCCGCACTCGGCCGCTCCCTGCCGGCGGGCCGGTCACAGGAATGCGCCGGAAACGCAAAGAACCCCCACCCGAAATCGGGTGGGGGTTCTTTGGAATGATTGTTCGGCGGCGTCCTACTCTCCCACAGGGTCCCCCCTGCAGT